>JAPYSD010000089.1 GCA_029936705.1 Croceicoccus sp.
TGCCGGTTACGAAGGTGCGGTGATCGCGCGGAACTACGGGGTCGATCTGGGCCAGTTGCGCATGGCTCTGTCGGGCGATCCCAATGCGGGCGGCGGGCTGGAAGGGGCGCTGGCCATGGTGGTGCGCCCCGATCCTGCGGGAAATGAGCAGGAAACCGGAATGCGTAATTACTTCAAGGGATTGATGATCAAGGACCTTGAAGTCGCCATTGATGAGGCGGCCCGATTTGGCGTGCGGCTGCCGATGATCGAACTGATCCGCGACAACGCCGATTCCACTTCTGGCCTGGAATATCCCAAAGGCCAGCCGATCGCCTGAGCGACGCCACCAGACAAGCGAGGAATGACGATGAGCGACAATGCCTGGGAAAATGGACTGAAGGTCTTCGATGCCGTTTATGGCGAAGGCTTTTCGGCGATGATGAAGGGGCGGGAGAACGACCGTTTCAACCGCGAGATCATTGAAAACCAGTTCGGCAATCTGTGGGCCGACGACGCCCTGTCCATCAGGGAAAAGCGCCTCATGGTGCTTGGCGCCACGACCATGCTGGGCAGGCAGGACCTGATCGAGATCCAGATGATGGGCGCCTTGGCGAACGATGAATTCACTGAAGAGGAATTGGCACTGATTCCTCATTTCATGTTATTCTATGCCGGTGCTGGCAACTGCACCGCTCTGATCCGCGGGATCGAAGCCGCCAAGGCCCGCTTTGCCGAATTGAAGGGGGGCTGAGACACCATGCGCCAACTTCCGCGACGCCCGATCGACAAGGCCGCCTTTCGCGAGCGCTATGGCCCTTGGGCCGTCATCGCGGGAGCATCCGAAGGAACCGGCGAATGCTATGCCCGGCAGCTGGCGGCCATGGGCATCAATCTGGTTCTGGTGTCCCGCAGGCAGGAGGCGCTTGATGGGCTGGGCAGGGACCTGGCATCGGAGTTCGGGATCGAATACCGGGCCTGCGCGCAGGACCTGACCGAAGACCAGGCGGGATCGAAGATTGTCGAGGCCGCGTCGGATCTGGACATCGGGCTGTATATTTCAAACGCCGGCGCGGACGGTTTTTCGGCTTTTTTCGAAGACAGTACCGAAGCAGCGCATCGTCTGGTCCGGATGAATATCACGACTCTGATCGATGCCGCCAACGGTTTCGGCAAGCGCTTCCTGAAGCGGGGCACGGGCGGTATAATCGTAATGGCGTCGGGTGCTGGGCTGGGCGGTCAGCCCAATCTGGTGATGTATGCCGCCACCAAGGCGTTCGAGATCAATTTCGCAGAGTCGCTCTGGGCAGAATATCACGAACGGGGCATCGACGTGATCGGCATTGCGGCCCCGATCATGCGCACTCCGACATTGCTGCGAATTGTTCCTGCAGATTTCGACACATCACATGCATTCGATCCTGCCGATGTGACGAACAACGCGCTGGCCGGATTGCTGGCCGGCGAACCGGTGCAGATCATCCCCGACGGTCCCGGCGCCGAAAAGCTTCCGCAAGTCGAGGCCGACCGCAGGGAGAGACTGAAGGGATTCATCGAATTCAACAAGAATTTCACGGGAGGATAACGCAATGCGCAGGCTTGAGGGCAAGGTGGCCGTCGTAACCGGCGGAGGCGGTGGTATCGGTTCGGCCGTTGCCAACCGCATTGTGCGGGAAGGGGGCAAGGTCGTCATTGCCGACCTGTTCGAGGATAGCGCCAGGGCCGCGGCCGGACCGCTGGGCGATGCCGCGCTTGCCATCCAGTTCGACGCATCCGATCCGGCATCCATCGAAGCGATGGTGACGGCTGCCGCCGATCATTTCGGCGGGATCGACATACTTCACAACAATGCCGCCATGACCGATCCGGCCAAGCATCCGCTGGACACCACGCCGGTTGATATTCCGATTGAGATCTGGGACGAGATCATCGACATCAACCTGCGCGGCTATTTGCTGGGCTGCAAATATGCGATCCCGCATATGATCGCGCGCGGCGGCGGATCAATCATCAATACCGCGTCCAATAGCGGTATCGCGGGCGACCTTGCCCGGGTCGCCTATGGCGCCTCGAAAGGCGGCATCATCACGCTGTCGAAATATGTCGCCACGCAATACGGCAAGCAGAACATCCGCTGCAATTCGATCTCGCCCGGCGTTGTCTTGACGCCAGCGCTTGAGGCCACGGTCCCGGGCCTGAAGGAAGTGATCCAGCGCCATATCCTGACGCCGGAATTCGGCACACCGGATGATATCGCCGCGCTGGTCGCCTTCCTCGCTTCGGACGAGAGTCGCTATATCACCGGCGAGAACATCTCGATTTCGGGAGGAGGCCTCTCGCATCAGCCGCATTACGCCGACCTGCTGGCCATGATGGAACAGCAATTGTCATGACCGAACCGTTGAGCGTAGCCGGACTGGAGACCGCCGCTCGCGATGCCACGGGCCTGACTGACTTCGGGCCGGATACGGGGTGGCGTGAAGGGTTTGAAAGACTGGTCGCGGCGGTGGGGGCAATGGGCCCGAACGACCAGCTTCGCCAACTGGCGACCCATAATATCGTGGGCCAGCTTTCCACGCGGCTTCGGTTTGTCGAGGATGATCGCAACCATCCGGAAATCGCGCAGCAGGATGTCGGCGATCCGCTGATCGTGATCGGCCTTCCGCGCACCGGCACCACCATCACCTATGATCTGCTGTGCCTTGACCCAGAGGCCCGGGCGCCGCGCGAATGGGAATGGTATATCCCATGGCCGCCGACCAAGGCAGCATCATTCGACAGCGATCCGCGCATTGCGCAGGTCACCGCCATGTACGACAACTGGCTGAAGCATGCGCCGCAGCTTCTCGACATTCAGCGGTTCGATTGCACCCAGCCGGGCGAATGCAATCACGGGATGCAATATCACTTCGCCAGCACCAATTTCCCCGCGGAACTGGGCGTGCCCGACTATGCCGACTGGCTGCGCACGAACGAGGTGCCCGGACAGTATGTATCGCACAAGCGGCTTCTGCAGAACTTTCAGTGGAAGGGGCCGCAAGGGCACTGGACGCTGAAATCGCCGCAGCATCTGTTCGACTTGCCTGCTTTGCTGGAGGCCTATCCGGGCGCGATGCTGGTATGGACGCACCGAGACCCTGGGCTGACATTCTCATCGCTCTCCAGCTTCATTGCTGGATTCCTCGCAGCGTTCGGCGGCGACAAGGACAAAGCCGCCATCGGGCGCGATGTGGTGGATACGTGGATCGCGGGCATGAACCGCGCCCTGTCCGCGCGTGCCGATCCGCGGATCGACGAGCGGATCATCGATCTGGCGCACAAGGATGTGGTGGCCGACCCGAAAGGGACGATCCGGCGCATCTACGACCGGTTCGGCCTGCGCTTTTCCGACGAACATGGCGCCCGGATCGACCGGTTCCTGGCCGACAATCCTGCCGCCAAGCGCATGGGCAAGCACAAGCATACGCCTGAACAATACGGGATCGTTGTGGCGGAAGTGCGCACCCGCATGGCGGACTATTACGACCGCTTCGGCCATCTTCTGGGGAGACCATCATGAGCGTACTCGATCGCTTTCGCCTCGACGGAAAGACCGCCATTCTGACCGGCGTCGGCCCCGGCGTAGGCGAGCATGTTGCGAAGGCCTACGCCGAATTGGGCGCCAATGTCGTCATCTCCGCACGTTCGCAGGAAAGGCTGGACCGGATCGCGGCAGAGATCAATGCGGCGGACGGCGGACGGGCACTGGCCGTCGCCACCGATGCGGGCAAGCGCGAAGACCTCGTCAATCTGGTCGAAAAGACGCGCGAAGCGTTCGGACCGATCCATATCATCTTCAATAATGCGGCGGCAGGCGTGGTCTATGCCCAAGACGGCGGCCTCTGGGCAAATACCGACGAGGTGTGGAAGACCGCGATAGACGTGAACGTTATGGCCACCTGGCGTCTTGCAGAGATGACTGCTGCCGAGATGGAGTCCCACGGCAAGGGCACAATCATCTCGGTCCAGAGTTGCGGGGGCTTCACGCCCATTCCACCGGCGGTCGCCTATGGCGTCAGCAAGGCAGCATTGTCCTTCCTGACCCGTTCGCTGGCCAAGGCGCTGGCCCCGCACACGCGCGTCAATGCGCTCTGCGTCGGTTCGATGAGCCCAGACGGACAGGAGGCCGAAATCCACAAGGGGCTGGGACTTGCGGAGCGCAATGCCATCAAGCGTTTCGGCGCGGCGGACGAGGCGGTTGGCGCGGCTATCCTGCTGGCCAGCGATGGTTCGAGCTATACCACCGGCAGCACCGTGTTCGTCGAAGGCGGCCGCGTGGGCACCATCTCATGACCAATCCGCTCTACACCCAAGAGCAGGAGCGCGCTGAAATTCTGGCGCTCCGCCTGATCGAACGACCTGACGTCAGGGCGGCGCGCGAAGCGGCGCGGCGGGACATGCTGAACGATCCTGCCGCCCGCACGACAGACGGCAATCTGGGTCTGGACCGCGCCCTGGATCAATGGGTTCTGGCGCTGGCCATGCGCGAAGCGAATGGCGATACGGCGTCGCCGGTTGTTACCTGGAACGTGTCCAATCCCCCGCGGCGATGGTTCGGCCATGTCTATCACGGTGCGGCGGTCGCGGTGGACAATCCCGATAATTTCAATCGCGAAATCCCGATCGACGGGGAAGGGAACTACCGCATCGACCTTCGCTTTTCCGCCGACCCACCGCAGTTCAGCGTAGTGATCGAGATGGAGCCGGAACATCACGCCGGGCTGGGCGATAATATCGGTGCGCTGACGTTGCAGGACCTGCTGCCCCATTGCGATGGCGACCGCCGCGTGTCGGTGACCGTGAGGCCGCAAGCGGGCGGGCCGCTTCATCTGCAATCGCGTCCCGGCCGCATCCAGATCTACACGCGCGACAGCCAATGCGACTGGAACCAGATGCCTGCCCAAGTCTCTGTCACCCGTCTCGATCCGCCGCCGGACTGGTCGCCGCGCAGCGAGGACGAGATCGCCGCCGCGATCATCGCTGACATGCCCGCGTGGGTGCGCTTCTGGCGCGGTTTCAAGGACAGCTTCCTCGGCTTTCCCGCGCCAAACGGGCTGGTCGGCCCTAACGGGCGCGACGGCAATTGGGGTTATCTGGCAGGCGGACGTTTCGCACTGAAGGATGACGAAGCGCTGCTGGTCACGCTCGACCCTGCGGGCAGTTATTACACCGGCTTCCAGATCACCGATCCGTGGACCATCGCGCCCGATCCGATGCTGCGGCTTGCCAGCCTCAACAAGGGGCAGGTGGTGCCCAATGCCGATGGGACGGTGACCTATGCGATTGCGCTGGCTGATCCCGGCGTCGCGAACTGGATCGACACCTGCGGGCTGCATGAAGGCTGGATCCTGACAAGGTGGCAGGGCGTGCCCTCAGACGTCGATCTGGGCCGGATGATCCGCGAGGTGCGGCTGACGATGATCAGGGATATTCCGGCCAGCGTGCCCATGATCGACCTTGCCGGTCGGAGGGCGCAGATCGCTACGCGCGCGTATGATTTCGCACGGCGCACCAGCAAGGAGGGGTGGACCGATGCAGCCTGAAGGATCGATCGTCGAATTGTGCCATGTCGTCAGGGACATCGATGCCGCGCTGGAGCACTGGACACGCGACCTGCGTGCGGGGCCATTCTTCGTATTCGACATGCCGGTCATGCCGGGCCAGCGATATTATGGCGAGCCGACGGAAGTTTCGATGCGGGTGGGATTCGGATTTTCCGGCGGCGTCCTGATCGAACTGCTCCAGCAGACCAACGACGGCGCCTCGCCCTTCCGCGATTTCCTGCAGGCACGGGGCGAAGGATTGCATCACGTCATGCCGCGCGCCGACTATGACACTGCCTATGCGCGCCTGTCGGCAGCAGGCTTCAAAGTCGCCTATAGCGGCACGATGCTATCGGGAGAGCGTTTCTGCCTGTTCGATACCTTTGCTTCTTACGGTTATTATACCGAGCTGATGGAAATGTCCGAAGCCATGCAGGGCAGTCTGGCGCTGATGGAAAAGGCCCATGCCGTATGGGATGGCCAGACCGATCCCGTGCGCGGCATAGACCGGCTGGCCGAACAGGCCGGTTAAAGCTTGCCGCCACCCATTTCCGCGAACATCTTCTGAAAATCGGCATAGCTTGGCTGATGTGCGGTGACGCCGCCATCGACCGGAATTGCGGCACCAGTAATGAATTCGCTCTCGTCGCTGGCCAGAAATGCCACGAGATTGGCCACATCGTCGGGTTGGCCAAGTCGCGGGGTAAGATGGTGTGAAAGCAGGATGTCCTTCACCATCGGCGGCGTCGACTCCTGCGCAAGCGGTGTCAGGACAAAGCCGATCACCATGCAGTTCGAACGCACGCCCAGCTTGCCATATTGGGTCGCGATCATGCGATTGAGCTGGATCAGCGCGGCCTTGGACGAGCCATAGGCAGTCAGCGTCGCCTCGCCCTGCACGCCAAAGCCCGATGCGCTGTGAATGATCGATCCACGTCCATGCTCGATCATGCCGGGCAGGACATGTTTGCTCATCAGCATCGCGCCCCGCACATTGACCGCCATCGCGCGGTCCCAAGCGGCCACGTCGAGGTTCAGGACATCGAGATCGGCCTGCCGCTGTGCATCGTTCTGAATGGCGGCATTGTTGTGCAAAATGTCGATACGGCCCAGATCCGCGGCAACTTGTTCGGCGAATTCGCGGACCGAATTCTCGTCGGTCAGGTCCAGCGGTAGGGATGTTGCGCCCGGAATATCCTGCGCTGCGGCCGCCGCCGCTTCGACATCGATATCGCCAAGCACGACTTTTGCGCCTTCTTGCGCGAGCCGCCTTGCGGACGCCGCACCGATACCGCCTGCGGCACCCGTCACGATTGCAATCCTGTTTTCCAGCCGTCCAGCCATGGGTTCTCCTTTTCAGCCGGCATAAGCAATGGAAGCGCGGGTTTCACAACCTGTCGCAGGACAGGTTGCGAGAGTTTTTCGCGCCGACATCCTGTTTGCACAGGCGGGAGAGGCTTTTCTTGGAATCGACGATTACACCCATGCCGGTGATGCCGGCCCCTGAACCGGCGGGTACCATATTTCTGATCGGCACCTGTGTCATCCTTGCCGCGATCATGGCGTGGTGGGCGCTCGGCTCCGAACGACCCAAACGGGGCTGGGTCCTGCCCCTTGTTTTCGCCGGAACCGCGCTTTCGGCCGTGATGATCGAGCCGATCTACGATAACGCGCTGCTCTATTGGTATCCTGCGGAAAACCCGCTGGCATTCTTCCGCGGCTATGAACGGACCATCCCCTGGTATGTACCGCTAGGCTATGCATGGTTCTTCGGAGGATCGGCCTATCTGGTATGGCGAGTAGTCGAACGCGGGGCGCCCGTCGCCAGTGTCTGGAAGCTTTTCTTCACGACCGCGGCGGTCGACTGGCTCGCCGTATCGATATGCGAGTGGATGGAATTGAGTGCATTCTACGGAAACCAGCCGTTCCATCTCTTCGGCTCGCCCATCTGGTTCTCGTTCTGCGATGCCACGGGCGGGTTCGTCCTGGGTGCCGCACTGGCAAAGCTTGTGCCGTACCTTGGCGGCATCAAGCGGCTGTGGCTGCTGATCCTGCCCAGTTTTACCTATGCCGCGACGCTCGGCTCCACTACCGCTCCTGTATCGCTGGCGCTCAATTCCGCCTGGTCGCCGGTCATGATTTGGATCGCTGGTGCCGTCACGATGGCAATGTGCATGGTGGCCATCCATGTCATCGCCCAGATGGCCCGGTTGCGACAGGAAGCGGTGCTGTGAGACGTTTCTCAGGTCGGGACTGGTGGTTTATCGGCCTTCTGGCCACGATCTACGCCTTCAACTTCATCGACCGTATGATCATTGCCGTGGTCGGAGAGCCGATCCGGCAGGAATTCGGGCTCAGCGATTTCCAGCTCGGCATCATGGGCGGCGCGGCCTTCGCGCTGTTCTATGGCGGCATCGGCATTCCGATCGCGCGCCTTGCCGAGCGGGTCAATCGCATCGGCATCGTCGCGGCCGCGACCGCACTCTGGTCGTTGATGACGATGCTATCCGGCGCGGCCACAGGCTATGTCCAATTGCTGCTGGCGCGCATGGGCGTGGGTATCGGTGAGGCAGGGTTCACTCCGCCGGTCGTCTCCTTGATTGCAGACCGCTTTCCCCCAGAACGCCGCGCGACGGTTTTCTCGACGATTGCGGTGGGTGTGTCCGTCGGTGGCGCGATCGGCGTCCTTGGCGGGGGCTGGATTGCGCAAACCTATGGCTGGCGGTGGGCATTCGTCGCAGCGGGCGCCCCGGGCCTGTTGCTGGCACTGCTTCTCTGGCTGACGATCCGGGAGCCTGTCAGGCTCAACGCCGGGCAGGGCGCGCCGCCATTTGGGGCGGTCATTCGCCGAGTGGGTCGATCACGCGCATTCGTGGCATTCACCCTGGGTAGCGGCATGGTCGCCCTGGTAGGGTTCGGCCTGAATCTTTTCCTCATCCCGCTCCTCGTGCGCCGCTTCGGTTTCAACCTTGCAGAGGCGGCCTTGACGTTCGCATTCACGTTCAGCGCGGCGACTGCGCTGGGCGGAGTGACGGGCGGGCTGATTGCCGACCGGTTCGCGGCAGGGGCCCATCGGCGGTATGGATATCTGCCGATGCTGGCGACGATGCTGGCCATGCCGCTTTTCCTTGCTGCGATCTATCAGGACGAGTGGCGCATCATGGCGGTGCTGCTGTTCGGCTCGACCTTCTGCCTCTATGCCTTTCTGCCCACGATCATGATCGTGACGCAAAGACTGGTAGAGCCGCGGATGCGGGCCACTGCCGCTGCCATCCATGCATTCGGGCAGTCCGTCTTCGGGTTAGGCCTCGGCTCGGCGTTTCTGGGCTATATGAGCGATTTGTTGGCAACCGCCCGATATGGCACTCGATATGCGCAAGAGTGTCTTGGCGGCGGCGCACACGCGTCGACAATCTGCGAAGAGGCGGCGGGTACGGGCTTGCAACAGGCACTTCTTTTGCTGGGCCTTTTCCTTTTGCTGGCGATCCTCTGCTATTGGCTGGCAGCGCGATCGATTGCCGGGGAAATCGCGATGATCGAGCGTGATGGAAGGTGAGTGCCATCCCTGTAACGTCGGTGCGGGTGGGGTTCGACAGCTCACGGCAGGCTGGGGCCCGCACCACGATGTTCTCGTACGCCCGCACTGATGCGGGCTGTGACGGAAAACATTGATCGCCCGCTGGAAGGCGGAGCCCTGCTCGCGAAGTTTTAGAACAAGGAAACCAAACCATGAAAGCGCTAGTGCCCGTAAAGCGGGTGATTGATTACAACGTGAAGCCGCGTGTGAAGGCGGATGGAACGGGTGTTGATCTTGCGAATGTGAAGATGAGCATGAACCCGTTCGACGAGATTGCGGTGGAAGAGGCGATCCGTCTGAAGGAAGCGGGCAAGGTCAGCGAGATCGTCGCCGTCAGCATCGGCCCTGCCAAGGCGCAGGAAACGCTGCGCACGGCGCTGGCGATGGGCGCGGACAGCGCGGTGCTGGTGGAAACCGATGCGGAAGTCGAACCGCTGGCGGTGGCCAAGATCCTCAAGGCCGTGGCGGCGGAAGTCGAACCCGGCCTGATCATCCTGGGCAAGCAGGCGATCGACGACGACAGCAACCAGACCGGCCAGATGCTGGCCGCGC
>JAPYSD010000648.1 GCA_029936705.1 Croceicoccus sp.
GCGCTGTCCAGCGCGCTCCGCAGGAAGTCGCGCGAGCTGCGGCGCAGCCTTTCCAGCCGCGCATGGACCGCGTCGTAATCGATCGGCTGCGCCAGCAGGCGCCGCGCGGCGCTGTCGTCCAGCCGCCGCACCATCCGTCCTTCCAGCCCCAGCGCGCCCAGCAGCGTGTGGAACCGGTCCGCCCCGCGCTTGGGGTTGACGATGGTGATGAAATTGCGGCGATTCAGGATGCAGAACACAGTGCCGTGGAAACTGTCGGTCAGCACGCAGCCCGCGTGGCGGAAATGCGCCATCCAGTCAGGCAGCGTATCGGCATCGCCCGGCAGTTCGGGATGGATCGCGCGCGCATGCGACAGCTCGGGCAAATCCTCGGCCAGCCGCTGGGCGATCCCCGGCTCGATCCGCTCGCGGTCGAGCACGTATTCGAACACGAAGTCGCCATCGTCGCAGTCGAGGTCGGATGCCTCGGCCGCGACCTCTTCGTAGAAGGCGGGATCGACCGCCAGCGTCGGGTCCAGCACCACCTCGGCATTATCGACCCCGAACGCTTCGGCGCAGATGTCGGCGGCGCTGTTCTCGCGCACCGAGACATGGGCGAAATCGCCCAGCAATTCGCTGGCGGGCTCGGCGATGTCCTCGTGCTCCCACTCGGGCTTGCCGAACGAGGCGGCATAGGCGATCCGCGCGGTCACCTCCGGCTCCACGAAATCGAGGAAATAGACGAGCGCCTGGTCGTCCTGGTGGTAATGCGGGCGCCAGACCTGGTCGCTGCCCACCACCACCGCGTCCAGCTTGCGCCGCTTGACCGCGCGGGCAAGGTCGTTGCCCGTCAGCAGTGGGCGCGTGGCATCGGGCAGGAAACGGCGGACGAAGGGCGTGTGCACGTTCATGTTGCGCACCGCCTCGCGCACGTTGCCGATGTTCTGGCCCGGAATCGCGGCGAGCAGCTTTTTCGTCAGCCGGTGCGGCAGCGAACGGCGGGGCTTCTTGTCGAGGAAGACGGGATGATGGCCCATGTCCTCGATCATGCGATAGAGCGCGGCGGCCTGGATGATGCCGCCGTAATTGATGTGCAGCGGCAGGGTAAGGATCCCGACCTTGAGGGGGCGCGCCACCCGGCCCTTGTGGCGGCCGCGGCGGGGCGTTGTCCTGCTCATCACATTCATGCGGTATCTTCCCGAAACCGCGCGCCAGCAAGCGCCCGTGGAGCGAACCCGTACGGCCCGAACCCGTGGCGTTGCATGGTCTACGCAGGTGCAACCCGGGGGGAAGCTTGCGGGCGGTTAAGGTTAATATCAACGCAAAGCAGGGGTTTAAGCCCTATGCGCAGGCCTAACAGACACTGTTAATCCGAATTTGCCAGCGGGGAACCGCACGCCCCTCGCCCTTCACGGATCTTCGCGCGCGTTCAAGCCAGCGCTTCGCCGCGGCGGGCGACCAACGGCACGCTCGCCCGGCCGCGCGGGCGCGGGGCGGGCACTGGCAGCGGATCGGCGCGGTGCGCACAGATCGCGTGCATATAGTCGCGCAATTGCGCGCGGCACCGCCCCGCCCGGATGCTGCGCAGCAGGGTGCAGCACGCGGGCGCGATCAGCGCCAGCCCGGCGGTAAGGCCCGCCATGCCGGAAAAGCGCAGCAGGATCGCGGCCCCCAGCGCGCAGGCCAGCGCCGCCAGCGCGCCCAGCCTTGCCGCGGGAAACCATTGCACCGCATCGGTCAGCGGAATTGCCCTGCCGCTGTCCGAGAGATTGGTCGCGGCGACCGACTGCGCGTTGACCCGGTCGATCCGGAGCAGCGTGCCGTTCCGCAGGCCAAGCG
>JAPYSD010000090.1 GCA_029936705.1 Croceicoccus sp.
ACGCACGTCAGCCCGCAGGCCATCGCATGACCGCCGCCTGCAACGAGCAGTCCGCGCGCCGCCGCCTCGATAACATGCGATCCCAGATCAAACCCCGGCACCGACCTGCCCGAGGCCTTTACCTGATCTTCGTCACAGCTGCCGACGATCACCGGGCAGCCGAACCGCTCCTTCAAGCGTCCGGCGACGATTCCAATGACGCCCGGATGCCATTCGCGCGAGTAGACACAGATGATCCTGTGCCCTGCATCCGATTGCTCTTGGGCGAGGCGCAGCGCTTCCTGCAGCGCTTCCTGTTCTGCGATCTGCCGTTCCGTATTCAGCCCGTTCAGTTCAAGCGCCAGGCTCGCCGCCTCTTCGGGGTCGGAACATAGTAGCAACCGAACACCCTTGGCGCCGCCCTTGAAGCCGGAACCCTGTCCCACGCGTCCTGCGGCATTGATCCGGGGCCCCAGGGAAAAACCTATCCGGCCAGCCGAAGGCTCGGTAACGCCCGCCGCGTCCATCAACGCCTTGATACCCACGCTCGGCGCATGCTCGATAACCGACAATCCCGCCCAGACGAGCAAACGCGACGCACCCACAAGCGGGACGACATCGGCCACCGTTGCAAGCGCGACCAGGTCCAGAAGTTCGCGCAGGTCCGGCTCCGACCCGCCCTCGAAAACACCCTCGGCGCGCATCGTGCGCCGCGCGGCAACACATAGCATGAACGCAACCCCTGCCGCGCACAGCATGCCTAGGCCTGAGGCGTCATCTTCCCTGTGAGGGTTCACACACGCATAAACCGAGGGAAGCGTGCCCTGAGGCTGATGATGATCGGCAATGATCACATCGTTCTCGAGCGCCTCCAGGACGCCCACCGCAGCCGTTCCGCAATCAACGAAAATCACCAGGTCGTAGCTTGCAGCCCTGCTTGCCTCGAGAGCCTTTTCGCTAGGGCCGTAGCCATGCTCGATCCGGTCAGGGATAAAGAAATCGGCGTCATGCCCCATCATGCGGCAGAAACGCACCATGACCGCCGTCGAGCTCGCGCCGTCAACGTCATAATCGCCGAACACCAGAATGCTCTGCCTCTTCATGATGGCCTGCGAAAGCCGCAGCGACGCAAGGTCCATATCCGCCAGTTCATAAGGATCAGGAAGGTCCGCCAGCGAGGGCTTCGTGAAGCCTTCCAGATCCTCTATCCCCCGCGCCTTGGCCACGAGGCGAAGATCCAATCCCTCGTCCTCTGAGCGCAGCCTGTAGGAACGCCCTCTCAGCGAATGGCCTTCGAGCACCCTGCCCGCCGGCGAGGGCATCCCCCGCCAGCTTGGCACCAGTTCCGCGACCGACATTACTTCATCACCTCGCTGACGAGCTGCAGCTGCGGAATGGTCGTGACGACGAGAATGATAAAACCGGCGATGGACATCATGACCGCGGATATCAGGTTCATGATCGGCGAAATGACTTTCAGGCGCTGCAGATACATCGCCTTCGACTGCTCGGCGATGAAGTTGAGGTTGCTCGCCATTTCTTCGCGGTCCGGCATGAGCAGCAGCGCGGCCCGGTCGGTCGTGTGAAGCGTGGTCATGTACTTGGGCCACTTCTCACCGCGGCGAATGGCGGCCAGTGCCCGTTTGAAATCCTCCCGCAGAGCGCCGGGACGAGCCGATTCATAGCAGCTATGGATAGCCTCGTTCATAGGGACGCCCGCATTGATGAGCAGCGCCAGGCGGTACAGCCCGATGAAATTGTCCTGGCTGATCACGATGTCGCGTAGCAGCGGGATCCGCAGGATAAGGCTGTCGATCTTGTCAGGGGCAATCCGGCGTCCCACCGTTGCAAGCCCAACGAGGAACATCAGGATTCCGATCAGGACAGACTGCACGATCAGGAAGTAGAAGCCGATGTTCTCCCAGAGCGAATAATCCGCATCCGGCGCCATCTGCATGATCGGGCTGTCGAACATCTTCGGCACGACAACGTACTGGTTCACCAGCAGCAGCCCCAGCGCGCCAAACTGGTAGAGGAACGACTGCAGGATCGACAGCATCGCGCCCTTCGAGGCCTCGCCGATCATTCGTTCGAACTCGGCTGCCTCTCGCAGCGCCTTTGCCGTGTCGCCTGCGGCTGAGCCGGTCCGGATCAGCAGGCCTACCGATCCTGGGAAATTGCGCGCATCATCCGCGAGCGCGTCACCAAGCTGAATACCGCGTTCGACATGGGGCAGGGCGTTGCGCGCCGCTTCTCGAATTCTGCCTGTGAAGCTTTCGATCATCAGGCGAAGGGCCTCAGATACCGGGATCCGCGAGCCGAGCATGGTCGCCATGCGCATCAGGAACACGTATCGCTCGTTGCGGTCCATGCCGAGCTTCAGGCGTTGACGCTTGGTCTTCTGGACAGAAATGACGGCCCCGACGCGTGCCGCGGCCCGGCGCGCCTCTGCCATGTTGTCGCCGACAACCGTGAGCGTCGTTATCTCGCGGCCTTTTTTGACCCTCGCGTCCCAAGTCTGTGTCGCCATCTTGAAAATACCCAAAGCACCGCCGCAGCGGCCGATCATATTGGGTTATAGGATGGCTGGGCCCTTGATGAGAAACCCGCGAGATACGCTCAAGGAACTGCGATGCCGTCGATCGATACGCCGACATAGATCAGCCCGCTCGAGCTGGCAGAACCGCAGTGGTTTGCTTGCACGGCGCCAGGAACGCGGGCTGCCACGATCCCGAGCAAATGCGCATGATTGGCCGTATCCGTCATCGAGATGCACGCGATGTTGCTGTCCAGCTCAAGAACCGCGTCCGTGCCGGCCATCGATGGCAATTCGGTCTCCCCGGCAAGGTCGGACAGGTTCCGCGGATAGCTGCCGCGCGCATAGTAATACCGCGCCGAGGTTGCCTGCAGCCCCCGCAGCCTGTCCGAGAGCTCGATCGCTGCCGCCGTGTTCTGAAGCTCCGACGAGTTCATCCAGGAGTAGCCTGCAAAAAGGACGATCGCAGTCAGCAGGATGCCAATGATATTGAGGAACAGCGGAAGCATCTGCCATCAATCTCCATATTTGGTGAGCGTATCGCCCGCCTTCGCCGCGCCTTCACCGCCAAGGGAGAGAGCGGACAGGCTCTTCTCGTACTCCGCAGCATCCTTGAGGCGTTTCTCGTCTTCCTCTGTCGGCGACTTCCTGTTCGACCGGTCGACCATTGACGGGCGCCTTCCAGCGATCACCTCCTTCACGTGCGTCGCCAGCTCTTCCATCCCCTCGTATTCGGGCGGGAGGTAATCGATTTCCGAGCGGAAGACGCGGTAGACCTCCTTCTCGTCCGTAATGCCCTGCTCGAGCTTGTGCAGCGCATCCTTCACCATGGGATCCCAGAAGATCTCGCCGTTCATCATCCGGTCGAAATGACGCTCCGAAGGGAAGAACCCCATTTCGGAAATAACCGTCATGCCGTCATAACCGGTGTGCAGGCAGTGAGCGCATTTCTCGCCGCGACAGAACTGGCACAGCGTCCTAATAAGGCGCTGCGCTAGAATGCCGCGCAGCATCGGGCGAAGCTCTGCTTCGTCCACGCCAAAGCTCTTAAGACGGCTCACGGTCTCGCGAACCGTGCCCGCGTGGATCGTCGTGAAAACAAGATGCCCGGACTCCGCGGCCTGGGCGGCTGCCGATGCCGTTTCAGCATCACGCGTTTCACCGATCAGGATGATCTCCGGGTCACCACGCATCATTGCACGGGTGCCGGTCTTGAAATCCAGCTGCACTGATTCCGACCGGTTGACCGCCATCTGGGTCAGGAAGTCGACCTGGTGCTCGACCGGGTCCTCGATCGTATAGATCGACTGGCCGATCCGGTCCTTCTCGCGCAGCGATGCAATGAGCGTCGTCGACTTGCCCGAGTTCGTCTTCCCGGACACGAGGATCAAGCCGTGCGAATAACCGCAAGCCGATCGCCAGTCGTCGATCTTCGTCACACCGAGATCGACAAGCCGCTTTGCTGCCTTATCAGGGTCGAGCAACCGGATAACGATCTTTTCCTGGCCGCCATTCATGGGGAAGGTTGCGACGCGAAGGTCGAACATACGCCCCATGATCTCCTGACTGTATGCACCGTCCTGCGGCCGTCGCATCTGCGACTGGTCCATGCGGGCGCGGTCCTTCACCTGCGCGCGCAGGGCGTTGTACTGGGTTATCGACCCTTCATGGACGATCTTGCGAATGCGGTTGATGCGAATGAAGACCGTATAGCTCGTCGCCTTCGGCTCGACGTGAATATCCGAGCCGCCACGCACACCCGCGACATTAACGATCAGGTCGAGAACATCGCCGTCGCTCACCGAACGCGGGATATACCGTGTAATCTCCAGGCGGCCGCCACCATTGCGCTCAAGCGTCTTGCGAGGAAGGCGGTCAGTCCGCTCCAGGAACTGGCTGACCTGCGCCGGCTTCACCGGGATGAAACGCAGGATCTTGTCGGGGAACTCCCGAACGAAATGCGACCGGACACGCCTCTCGTTCCCGAGGCATCCGAGATAGAGACTGTGCGAGCTCATACCGAACAGTACGACCTTCTCTTCATGGAGAAGCGTCACGTCGTCGACAGGTACGTTGTACTGGACAGCCGATGAAATCTGGCCGGAATCGAAATCTTCCTGCAGCGCGATCAGCGTCTTTTGCTGCATCACATGCTGCTTGACCAGCGTTTCGCCTAGGCCAGCAGATGTCTCGGAGGCTTCCCAGACGGCCGCGACGCATTGCTCCTGCGTCACGAACCCCTTCTCGATCAGCATATGGCCAAACCGGAGTTCCGCCTCCGACAGATAGACCTGGTCGGACCCGGACTTCTCGTCCGCCGACAGCCCGCGATCCATCACCTCGGTATCAGCCAGCTCTACCGCGTTGCTATTCGAACCAAACATCAACTCAATCCTTTGCGCTCGGGGCAGGCGAGGGAAGCCCCGTCCCAGTCATTTTAGGATGAAGGGCTGCAAAGACGAAATTAATGGATGCAGCAGGGCTCCCGAGCCGGGAGCACTCCGCCCGGATAGTCGCTGCCATCGCACTGGTACACGGTGTCGGGGCTCGGTAAGCCGATCTGCGACCGCGCAGACCGGCAGATCTTCAGGTTATCTTCGCTGGACGCTTCACCGACGACAGAGAAGATCATCCCTTCACTGTAATCGATCGTCCATCCTGCCGAGCTGGCACCTTGCGGGATCTCGCTGAGATAGTTCTCCGCGACGAGCTCGTCCAAGGCGCTCTGACCAGAACTACCGCCCCCCGGCAGCCGCCGCTCTCTCTGTACGAACGCATCGAATGCACTCGCGATCTGGCTCGATTCCACGATGATCTTGCTGGCTTCGCCGTTGCGCCGCGTCTCTCCGAACGCGGTGCCGCCATAGAAGGTCACCATGAGCCCTGCGCCGCTTGCCAGAATGACCCCCAGGGTCACCAAGATGAGGTTCGTCACTGTTTGAAATCCCTAGACGCAGTCGATGGCCGTGTTGATGTGTTGGCGCCCTAGAAACCTTTCCTGACGCTGCTCCTCATAGAGGTTCTGCGCCGCTGGAGGATCATCCACGCCCGGCGCTGGATAGGCATCCTCATCGGGAATCCTGAGCGTCGAACTCGATACCCACTTGGTCAGCGGATTGCTCGTTGATGGATTCAGGCAATTGCCCGAGCTGGCCGTTCGCGCGATCACATTCGAATTGCTCGCCATTGTCGCCATTCCCGCCAGGTAGAAGGGCGCGACCGACGGGCGAATGACCGGCAGGGAGCTGTCGCTCCCAACCGCCAGGTCCTGCAGGTCAAGTTCGCCGCCATCGATATAGAAGATACCGCCCGGCACCGAGTTTATCGGAGCCAGGTTGAAAGACGCGAACCGTGCCTTGCCGTTCAGACGAACAGCATATCCGCCCCCGCTGTCGAAGGTGAGAAGGCCGGCCTGCCCGCGAAGCTCCCCGCCTTTCAGAACCGAGACAGCAGCCGAGCTGGAGCCGGGATAGAAATCCACCCGGCCGGTGAGCGTAAGCTTGTCACCTGCCTGCACGACAATGTGCGGTCCTGCGATCGCGATATTCCTGAGCGACATGTTCTCAGGTATCACCAAAGAGCTGCCGGAGGGTGCTCGCAGAGAGGATGTACCGATAGTCTCCCCGACAATTGCCAGGCTGCCGCTCGAACCGCCAGCGGCAGAAACGAACTGTGTCCAGGCCGCGCTGCTTGCAACCACACCATCCGCGATGCTGATGGTAAGCCGCTCGGGCCGCATATATGCGTAATAAGACAGCGCCGACCCTATCGAGGCCCTGTCATGAGGGCCTGTTCCGCCCCCGGTTCCCGCGGACGAGACGTAGATCGTATCGAGCACCCCCTTTGCCTTCTCGAGCCCCCGGGTGTTCGATACCGCCCGCGCGATACCATTAGTGACGACGAGCCGCCCGCCACTAAGCCTGACCGCATTACAACTTGGCGGCACTGTTCGGTCCCTGTCGGGCGCAACAATGATGGCGATTGGATCAAAGGTCGTCTGCACGCCCGCATCGATGTCAGCCGACAGCGCCGACTGAACGACCAGGCTTCCATACCGAACCTCACCCCTCGACTGAGACGTCATGTATAGCGTTCCAGACGTCGTGCCGCCGAGCTGCGCCACTTGCGCGTTGGTCAGATGGCCCAGCGGGCAATAGAGAAATGGGACCCCGTCAATCCGGGTGTCGAATGGCCCTGATGCCTCGGGCATTGTCGAATAACCCACGGCTGCATCATAAGTCGCAGCGGGAGGGGACAGCACATCCGTCCCCGGAATGACCTTCGCCATCCTCGCAATTGAGGCAGCCGCGAGATCAAGGCGCTCGGTAGTCACTGCCACTTCCGACGAGATCGACTGCGTCGAGAAATTCAGGATCAGCGCGTAGCCCGCACCAGCTGCCATCGCCAGCCCGATCACGGTCAGGAGGATCTGCATCATAGCGAACGGCCTTCCATCACGAACACGAGATATGCGACATGTTCTGACGCCTCGCGCGAACTCGCTTTGCGCGCGCCAACTGCCATGTCTCTACTGCCGCCTGATCCGCCATGTTCGTTGGCGGTGAATAACTGGATTCGGCAGGCACGCGCGAATTGACCTGGTCGGAGAAGGCAAAGGTCAGGTCACCGTTGATCGAGTTCCAGCAGCGGCCGTTATTGGCTTTGCCGGCAGCCGATCCCGCGTCTGTCACGATCTCTGCGAAATTCGTGGTCCCGATCGAACCGTTCGACGGCTTGACCCCTGTCGTCCCAATTCTCGTCCCTGAAAGCTCGACCTCGCCTTGTGCGATGTAGAGCAGGTAAGTCGCCTGCGTCAGGCCGCTGATCGAACTCTCGAACGCGGACATTTCCCCGAAAACCCGGATGCCGACGTTACCGTTGCTAATCGCAACATTCGCGTTCGACAGTTCGAGATAACCGCCCGCCTCGACATTGATCGCTGCGTATGCGGACGAGGGATAGAGTTTGACGCCTCCCGACAGGGCCAACCTGTCACCGGGTTCAACCTGAAGGGCCTGCCCGTAGATCGTCAGGTTCTCAATTGTCAGCTTTGCGGGCGAAGGCCAATAGCCGCTTTGTTGCATACTGAACCGCGGATCCGACCCAGCTCCCCGCAAGGTTATGCTGCTCCCGGAGCCTTGCGCCGCATTGGCAAACGCCGACCATACCCCGGGGCTAGCCTTGGGGTATCCGATCACGTTGAGCGTGAACTGGTCCGGCTGGTAATTGATGAAATACCGGAGCGCGAGATCGATATTCATCGGATCGTTTGCGTTCTCACCGCTGCCGCTCGCACCGTCCTGCACCCAGAAACCCGCGCTTTGGCCATAATGCGACCTATCGGCCATTGCCGCACCTGCAGGTTCGGAGACAACGCGCACGATCCCGCCCTCGACATGGGGAGCGCCGTCAACGAGCCGCACGTCTCCACAATTGGGCGGACGTTCAGCCTTCGTCGACGCTGCGACCAGAATGGCCACCGGCCGAAGCTGGCTGTCCAGCGCTCCGTCAATCGACAGATCGGTATGAACGACCACGCCGTTATGCAGCGCCGCGCTGTAAGGCCCTCCCGGCGTTGCGATCTGCTGGGAGCCAAGATTGCCAAGGCCGCTAGCCGCGCCGGCAGAAAGCCGCCCGATTGGGCAATACAGATAGGGAACATTTTTCATGGTCGCATTCGCCATGCCCACATTAGACGGCAGTTCCGACCATCCTGAAGATGTACCCATGACAGCCGCCGGCGCGGCAAAATGCTCCGTACCGGGGACTCTCTTGATCGAGGCTTCCAGAGCGTCTGCTATTTCTTCAAGGCGAACGCGGTCCTCGGTAAGCTGGATGACTTTCGATTGGCCTTGCAGGTTCGTCATCACCAGTACGCCAGCGCCGCTGGTCAGGACGATTGCAATCAGGGCCAGGATGATCTGCGACATGACCTGCTAAGCCTCGCCGCCCGTGTGCCCGGCAATCCGCCTTAGAACGAAGCGGTTGACGATCCCGCCAAGATCGATCGCAAACGTGAACATCGAAAGAGCGCCAAGCCCAAGAAGCAGCGGCGATCCCAGACCTGCCGCCATCACGATCAGGCACCAGGCAGCAGCGAGGTCTACATATCTGCCAAGTCCACCAGTCCAGGTAACTCCGGCACGCGCGATCATTTTGAGCATAGGTTCACCCTTCTTCGGGTCATTATAGGATAGACCGGTAAACGGCGGCAAAGCTCAGGCGATGCATTGCGCCTCCGATACATTCCGATCACGCGCAGCCCACAAGCGCTGGCGCCAGACATTGTATGCATCGATCTCGCTTTGCGAGGCACCTGCGGGCGGTGGCTGGTCCGTGTCCGCCCATCCGCGAACGGTCGACAGACCTACGCCCGAGCCAACCAGCAGCTTCGGCGCGAGGGTCGCGAATTGTGACTGGCTATACCAGCAATAGCGCCCGGGAGCCTGATAGGCCTTGCTGCTCGCGTCGGCATAGAAGTAGCCTTGGCCGTTCATCTGGATCGCCGCGATCGTTGGCCGGTTCGCCGCATTGACGCCGCCGAGCTCGCTGCCCACCATCGTGACGGACGCTTCGCCCGTTCCATAAATCATGTTCTGAGTATTGAACGCTGCAGGCAGCATCTTCGAATTAAACATCATGAGGTCGCCAGTGAGCCTCACGACACCCTTCGAACTATCGGTGAGATCACCGACGAGCACCGCATCGCGCATCACCATGCGGCTACCTTCGAATACCATGATGGCGTAGTCTTGACCTGCGACGCGCACATTGCCGAGGAGCAACAGGGATCGGCCACCGTTGACCCTCACCTGAAGGTTCACGAGCATCAGGTTCGAAAGGATGAATTTCCTGGAGGCGTTGAGATGCTCGAGCGCGTTCATCCCTATCCCTGCCGTCCCGTCGGCACCGCGAAAGATTATTGTCGCGTTGGAATTGGAAGCCGCCTTGCTCCATTCCTTGAATAGAAGCCTCTCGGGCTGCACCATGCCGCTGATGACCAGCTCGAAGCGCTCCGGATTGTTCTGGATGAAATGCCGAAGCGCAGCGTTCACGTTCCCAGGGCTATCTGGCGAGCGCCCAGTTCCCGTTGCACCGGGCGAAACCCAGAAGGTGGTCAGGTCCGCGCCAGCGCCAGCGACGCGGGAATTGGGATCAGCTGGGTCC
>JAPYSD010000649.1 GCA_029936705.1 Croceicoccus sp.
GAATAGAGCAGCGCGAAGGCCAGCCCGCCCAGGATCCCCATCTGCGCGTCCGACAGGTCGAGGTCCGCCTGAATCGGCGCGGCCAGGATCGCCAGGATCTGCCGGTCGATGAAATTGAAGATATAGACGACCAGCAGCATCGCCAGCACGACATTCGGGTGCGCCTTGCGCGGGGCGGCGGTGGCGGTGGCGGCGGCGGGGGTGGCGGTCATGCCGGGGCGCTCGTCATGCGTAATGCTCTGTCAGGAAAGCGCGGATTGCGGATTGTGCCGCCGGTTCGTTCAGCAGGGGCGTATGACCGCGTTCCGGCACCTCGGCCGAGGCGAAGGGGCCTTCGTGGCGGCGGCCCATCTCCTCCACCGTCGCGGCGGAGATCAAATCGCTGGTCGCGCCGCGCAGCAGCAGCACGGGCAGCCCGTCCATGGCCTGCCAGAACGGCCAGAGGTCAAGCTGCTCGCTCTCCGCCTCGAACGGGACGGCGATGGCGGGATCGTAGTCGTGGGCCACGCCGCCATCGGTCTCGCGGCAGGTGCGGCGCGCGAAATCCATCCAGTCGGCATCGGTGAAATCGGGAAAGACCGCCCCGTTGACCGCGCGGCAGGCCGCCGCCGCTTCGGTCCAGTCGGCGAACGGTCCCGCCTTGCCGACATAGCTGCCGATCCGCTCCAGCGCGTCGGGTTCGAGAAAGGCGCCCACGTCGTTCAGCACGACCGGGCCGATGCGGCTCGGCAATTCGCGTGATCGTCCGCGGTTCATCGCCGCCATCGCCATCGCGACCAGCCCGCCCATCGAGGTGCCGACCAGGCCCGCGCTCTCGATCCCGAGATCGTCCATCAGCGCGAACATGTCCTGCGCATAGACGGCGGGATTGTAATGCGCGGGTTCGGGATCGTGGTCCGACCGGCCGCGCCCGCGCACGTCGGGCACGATCAGCCGGTATCCGCCGCCCGCCGCGTT
This sequence comes from Croceicoccus sp., assembly GCA_029936705.1. Lineage (GTDB taxonomy): Bacteria > Pseudomonadota > Alphaproteobacteria > Sphingomonadales > Sphingomonadaceae > Croceicoccus. The sequence goes on from JAPYSD010000649.1 coordinate 958, forward strand.
CGCCGCCCACGGCAGCAGCCATTCGACCAGCGGTTCGAAATCGGCACTGTTGCGGGTCAGCGCATGCATCAGCAGCAGGGGCCGGGCGCCAGGCCCGCCGCCCGGGTAGTCCCGGGCGAACAGGTCCAGCCGCCCGTCCGCACTGCGAAAGCGGTGGGAGCGATATAGGGTCATCCGGTCTTCCTGCGCGCGGATCAGAAGCGGACTTCGCCGGTCACGAACACGCGGCGCGGATCGCCGTAAAAGCCCGTCACGTTGTTCTCGAACCCAAGCTGGGTGTTGTAGACGAAGTCATAGCCCGCCACGACATAGCGCTTGTCGAACAGGTTCTTGCCGTGGACCCCGATCGAGAAACGGTCGGAATCGTCGGTATAGACGATGCTGGCATTGGCCAGCACGAAGCCGTCCTGGTCGAGGAAGGGCGTCGGCAGTTCGAACTGCTGCGCGTCGCTGCGCATCGACACCGAACCCAGCAGGTCGAGCATGCCCGACGCCACCGGCAGACCCAGATCGAAGCCCCAGTTGGCCGTGAATTCGGGCGTATTCTGGATCTCTGCCGTGTCGGAGAAGTCGATGCCCGACACGATGAATTCGTTGTACTTGCCGTCGATGTAACCCAGCGCCCAGTTGACGTTCAGGCGGCTGCCCATTCCGGCGAAATCGCGGCCCAGCAGGGCATTGCCCTCGAACTCGATACCGTTGATGTCGGCGCCGCCCGCATTGGTGGTGATGCCCGCGAACGTATCGGCGACGCCGTCGCCATTGGTGTCGACGCCGGCCGATCCGGGCACCTGCACGTCCTTGTAGTCCGAGATGAACCCGGCAAGGCTGATGTTCAGGCGGTTGTCCAGCAG
>JAPYSD010000650.1 GCA_029936705.1 Croceicoccus sp.
CCCCCCCGGCACGGATTGCGATGCCGAGGGGGTTCAGGGTGGGCACAATTGCCCCCGGTGTCTCCGCGAAAACACCACTCCGCATAAGGGATCGGTAGCTTCGTCGATGATGACGGTGCCAGAGCCGATTCCACGGCGCAAGTGGAAAGGTCGAATATGCTTGGCGTGGGGGTGCTGGGGCTTTGACCAGGTGAAAGCCAGGAGGCGTTATCCTGGTCGAGGTCGGCGTGCCTGGATCGGGTAGGCGTCAAGGGGCTTTCGCCCCTTAACAATCCCCAGTCATGCGGACTGGCGTAATGCCTGGTCGATACGGTCGGCCCAGCTCGGGCGTCCCGCGGGGCGGAGTTCGATGACGCGCTTGATCGGCACGATTTGGGCGGTGGGTTCCTTGGAACGCGGAATGGCGATGTCGACACCGGTGGCCTTCAGGATATCGGCCCGCTTTCGGTAATACGTGCGGCGGGCGAACATGGAACGGAGATCCGCACCGCCCAGCCAGGCCGAATAGGCAACTTGCAGGTGAGCGGGCAGATCATCGAGTGCTGCCGGTTTTTCGTCACTCGCGTTCATATCAATGCGGGCCATCATCTCGTTCCATTCGGCCAGGGCAGTGTCAGGTGACCAGTTGGCCAGGAGGCGCAGGTCGCGTTTCCGCAGGTAGTTGGAGCCCAATCTTACTTCACACCGAAGGCAGCTTTTCACCCATTCCATTACATCATCATCGGCCATCATCAGGTCCGGCAGTGGGTGGGCTATAGCATCGAGACCCTTGGAATAGAAGGTCATGGACCTGTGGCGAGCAACTCGCTTGGGGCCGCCGCCGAAGGTGGCGCCCTCGCCTTTCTCCCAGGCGTGTGGGAGGCCGGATTGCCCTCGGTCGCGCAGCCGGCCGTTTGTACGCAGTGAGCGGAGGAACTCGCGGACCTCCGCGAGGTCCCTGGCGAGAAGCATCACCGTGCAGTCCATGCGGGACAGGAAGGTGCGCTGAAGGAGGCTGTCAGGGCCTGTGAGGCCGATTTGAGCGAGGGAACAGGGGAGAGCGCCGTCTATGGCTTCGATCTTGGTCAGAGCGGCCCAGAGGATCGCCGCAGGGTCGCTGGAGCCGTACAGATTATGCCCCTGGACGAACTTCACCAGGTTGCCGGTTATTTCGATCTCATAGACGCTGGCAGCGCGGATATTGATCGAACTCTCGTGACTGCCGGATACCCGCTTTCGCCTGGGGGAAGCTTGCTCGATGTTGCCAAGTTCATCGATGCGGACGAATTCGCCGCCGTTGATGTGCCTGGGAAGCGGACGCTCGAGCATGATGCGAGCGGTGATCCAATCAATCATCGCCACGGGCTTCATCCCTCCAACGAGCACAGATTGCGCGGAGTTCATCGCCGCGCCCAGCCGGGATGGTGACGGTTGTTCGGATCAACCCGGCCTCTCTGATGCGCTTCAGGTAACGCCCTTGCCGGGTGGGAGGGTCGCCATCGATCGCGCGTTCGATCGGGGTCTTGTGCTTGGCCATAGTCAGCAGTCCGCCTGGCGTGAATGGTGACAGGTTCAATGCCGTTGATGTTGACGATATGCAAGGTTGATCGCGCAGCCATCAACAGGGGGATTGTGTCACCAGTGGCACAAAGGTCAGGTGATACAGGGACCCCTGACCTTCCAGGCGGTGGCGAAAGGGCTTCGACCAGGAGGGCGGGCGAACGCCTCCCTCGCTCCGCTCGGTGCGGGGGTTCGCCCGCCAACTGGATGCGAAAACCCCCCCGGCACGGATTGCGATGCCGAGGGGGTTCAGGGTGGGCACAATTGCCCC
>JAPYSD010000651.1 GCA_029936705.1 Croceicoccus sp.
CGCGATGCGCTGCACCTGGTGCACCGCGCGCGGCACAAGGAAGCGCGCGACCGGCTGGCCTATGACGAATTGTTCGCCAGCGCGCTTGCGCTGATGCTGGTGCGGGCGGACAATCGCCGGCGCAAGGGCATTCCGATGCAGGGCGACGGCCATCTGCGCGACCGGCTGACGCTGCCTTTCGCGCTGACCGGCGCGCAGCAACGCTCGATCCGCGAGATCGAGGGCGACATGGCGCAGCCGCACCCGATGCTGCGCCTGCTGCAAGGCGATGTCGGAAGCGGCAAGACGGTGGTGGCGCTGCTTGCCATGCTGAACGCCATCGAATGCGGGAAACAGGCCGCGCTGCTCGCCCCGACCGAGATCCTCGCCCGCCAGCACCATGCGACATTGACCGAGATGGCGCGCGGCACGGGCGTGGAAATCGCCCTGCTGACCGGAAGAGATAAGGGCAGGGCACGCGAATCGATCCTGATGGGGCTGCTCGACGGGTCGATCGATATCGTCGTCGGCACCCACGCCATCTTCCAGGAAAGCGTGAACTACCGCGACCTCGGCCTTGTCGTCATCGACGAACAGCACCGCTTTGGCGTGGGTCAGCGTCTGCTGCTGCAACAGAAGGCCAGGGGGACCGCGCACTGCCTGGCGATGACCGCCACGCCGATCCCGCGCACGCTGCTGCTGGCCCAGCATGGCGAGATGGAAGTCAGCCAGCTGGACGAGCTGCCGCCCGGCCGCAAGCCGATCGACACGCGCGTCGTGCCGACCGAGCGGATGGACGACGTGGTCGCTGGCCTTGTCCGTCACGTGCAATCGGGCAAGCAGGCCTATTGGGTCTGCCCCATGGTGCACGAGAACGAGCGCGAGGATCTGGCCGCCGCCGAAGAACGCTTCGATGCGCTGAAACAGGTGCTGGGCGAGGGCAATGTCACGCTGGTCCATGGACAGTTGCGGCTAGAGATCAAGGACGCGAACATGGCCCGCTTCGCCAGCGGAGAAGTGGCCGTGCTGGTCGCGACCACGGTAATCGAGGTGGGGGTGAACGTGCCCAATGCCTCGCTGATGGTGATCGAGCAGGCAGAGCGTTTCGGCCTGGCGCAGCTACACCAGCTGCGCGGTCGGGTCGGGCGCGGCGCGGCGGAATCGGTGTGCCTGCTGCTGCGCGGGCAGACATTGTCGGAAACCGGCCGCGAAAGGCTGGCGCTGATGCGCGAGACGCAGGACGGCTTTCGCCTGGCCGAGGAGGACCTGCGCCTGCGCGGCGGCGGCGAGATCCTGGGCACGCGCCAGTCGGGCGAAACCGCGTTTCGCGTGGCGACGCCCGAACAGATCGCCGAACTGCTGGAAGCCGCGCATGACGATGCGCATCTGTTGATGGAACGCGAAGGCGCGGAACTGGGCGGAACGCGTGGCAGCGCGGCGCGCATCGCGCTCTACCTGTTCGAGCGCGACTATGGCGTGCAGCTATTGCGCGGGGGATAGCGTTGCCGGTCGCAGTTGCGGCCCTGCGCGGGATGCGAAACAACGGACATTCGGTTTCAGCGGGCGGAGAACGGGACTTGCCGCGTAGCATTACATTCGGACGGGTGGGCAGGCATGTGCCTCTGGTGGCGCTGATCGCCCTGGTCGGTTGCGGCGATCCCGAACCCGGGCTGGAAACGCCCGAACGGACCGAGGCGCTGGAGCGCTGCGACGTGAAGCTGGCCGCGCTGGCCGACGACAAGGCGCAGTTGAAGCGGCTGTGCGATTGCACGACGGGCCGCCTGGCGCAGCAGGGCTTCACGCTGGCCGACCTTGAGGGCGAGCAC
>JAPYSD010000652.1 GCA_029936705.1 Croceicoccus sp.
GCGGAACAGCGGATCGCGCGGACCCGCCGGCCAGGGCTGGCGCGCCAGGTAATCCTCGATCGCCTGCTTCACCAGCGGCACGATGGGGGCGACCCGCTGCTTGCGGCCCTTGCCGGTCACCATGATCGTCTCGCCGATCGGCAGGATCGCGCAGTCCAGCGACAGCGCTTCGTCGATGCGCAGCCCCGCGCCGTACAGCAGCAGCAGGACCGCCCGGTCGCGGGCGCCGATCCAGTCGATATCGGAATTCTCGGCAGCGGTTTCGGCCAAGTTCACGGCCTCGTCCGGGGTGACGGCGCGCGGAAGACCCTTGGCCACGCGCGGACCGCGCAGGCGCGGCGGGGCGAGATCCTCGTTCCCCGACTGCGCCAATGCGAACTTGATCAGGGCCTTGAGCGACGACAGTTCCCGCGCGGCCGAAGCGTTGGACAGCCCGCCGCCGCGCCGCATCGCTAGATAGCGCCGCATGTCCGCGGCCTTGCAGGCAGCGACCTGCCGCCAGTCCGCCTCGTCACCCAGCCATTCCAGGAACCGCCGCGCCGCATCGCCATAGGCGCGCACCGTGTGCGGCGAACGGCGCAGCCCGAACGCCAGGTGATCGTGCCATTGCTCCAGCAGGTCGGCGCGCCGGTTCATGTCGCTGCCAGCAGCTCGCCGGACACCAGTTCGCCCAGCAGTGCGTCGAGCAGCACCATGCCTTGCGACGTGACCCGCAAATGCGTGCCATCGCGTTCGATCAGGCCCAGCCCTTTATAGAACGCGGCCTTGTCGGGATCGATCAGCGCATCGGCAGCGATCCCGAAGCGCTGCGCCATTATCGCAAGGTCGACGCCTTCGTCCAGCCGCAGGCCCATCATCAGCGCCTCGGAAGCCTGTTCGGTGGCGGCAAGGTGGCGGCTTTCGGACATGCCATGGCCATTGCGGGTACACGCGGAGAGGTAGTTTTCGGGCTTGCGGTGCCGCTGCGTCGCCATGGACCGCCGCCTGCCATGCGCGCCGGGGCCGATGCCGACGTAATCGCCATAGCGCCAGTAGGTAAGGTTGTGGCGGCTTTCCTGGCCGGGCCGCGCGTGATTGCTCACCTCGTAAGCGGGCAGGCCCGCCTGCGCGGTCATCTGGCGGGTCAGCGTGAAGATGTCGGCGGCCAGATCATCCTCGGGCAGGGCGAAACGGCCCAGCCGGTAGTCGGTGGCAAAGCGCGTCCCAGGCTCGATCGTCAGCTGGTAGAGCGAGAGATGCCCCGTTCCGAAGGCCAGCGCGCGCGCCAGTTCGGCCTGCCACTCGGCGGCGGACTGGCCGGGGCGGGCGTAGATCAGGTCGAAGCTGACGCGTTCGAACGCCTGCTGCGCGACCTCTAGCGCGGCCATGCCCTCGCGGGCATCGTGCAGGCGGCCCAGGAAGCGCAAGGCTTCATCGTCCAGGCTCTGCAAGCCCAGCGACACGCGATTGACGCCTGCCAGCGCCAGATCGGCGAAGGCAGCCGCCTCGACCGAAGAAGGATTGGCCTCGAGCGTGATTTCCAGCCCGGGGGCGGCATCCCACAATTGCGCGGCGCGGGCGATCAGCCGCTCGACCAGGGCGGGCGGCATCAGGGACGGGGTGCCTCCGCCGAAGAAGATCGACGTCAGCGTGTCGGGCCCTGTGGCCTCGCGCTCGTGCGCCATGTCCGCCAGCAGCACGGCCTCCCACGCGGCGACATCGACGCCATCGCGGACATGGCTGTTGAAGTCGCAATAGGGGCACTTTTTCAGGCAGAAGGGCCAGTGGATATAGAGGCCGAACCCGTAAGCCGGGCCGAAGGGCAG
>JAPYSD010000091.1 GCA_029936705.1 Croceicoccus sp.
GCGCGGTGGCGAAGCCTGCTTGCTGCAGCCGCGCCTCGATCAGGCTGGCGAGGATGTATTGTTCCGAGAAGTTCTTGGCGCCCACGGTGATGACGGGCCGGTCCGATCCGCCCTGCAGCGGGATCAGCGCGAGCGCCGCGATGCCCGCCATGCCCGCCGCCGCGCTCCACAGCCGCCACGATGCGCGGCGGGCCAGCCCCGATGCGGCAAGCGCCAGCAGCCCGTCGACCAGCAGCGCGACCGCCGCCGCCGCGATGCAGCCGACGAGGACCAGTGTCCAGTCCTCCGTCTGCAGCCCGGCGAAGATCAGATTGCCCAGGCTGGGCTGACCCACGGTGGTCGCCAGCGTCGCGGTGCCAAAGGTCCAGACCGCGGCGGTGCGGATGCCCGCCAGCATCACCGGCGCGGCCAGCGGCAGTTCGACGAAGCGCAGCCGCTGGCGGCGCGTCATGCCGAGGCTTTCGGCGACTTCCAGCGCGACCTTGTCCACCTGCTCGATCCCGGCGACGCCGTTGCGCAGGATCGGCAGCATGGCATAGAGCGTCAGCGCCGCCACCGCGGGCAGGAAGCCCAGCGCGGGGATCGCCAGCCCGGTCGCTCGGCCCAGCAGCAGCAGCGCCGGATAGAACAGCGCCAGCAGCGCCAGTCCCGGCACGGTCTGCACCACCGCGGTGACCGACAGGATGACGCTGCCCAGCCGCGCGCGCCCGGCGGCCAGCAGCGCCAGCGGCAGCCCGATCAGCAGCGCCAGCGCCAGCGCCGCAAGGCTGAGCGCGACATGCGCCTGCAGCAGGCCCGGCAATTGCGCCAGCGCGCTGCCCAGCGAGTTCATGCGCCGCCTTTCAGCGCCAGCAGCGCCTGAGCCTGGCGGAGCGGGGGATCGACCAGCGCGCTGACTGCCGCGCAGGTGCTGGCGGCTAGTTCGGCAGGCGGGGCCAACGCGATCACCGCGCCGTGGTCCAGCACCAGCACCCGGTCGGCCAGCGCCAGCGCCTCGGCCACGTCATGCGTGACCATGACGCTGGTCAGACCGGCCTCGTCATGGCGCCGGCGATAGGCTTCGCCCAGCGACGCGCGGGTCGCGGGGTCGAGCGCGCCAAAGGGTTCGTCCAGCAGCATCAGCGCCGGGCGGCTGTAGAGCGCGCGGGCGATGGCGACGCGCTGCGCCTGTCCGCCCGACAGCTCGGCGGGATAGCGGCCCGCCATGTCGGCGCGCAGTTCCATCATGGCGAGCAGTTCGGCGATGCGCGCGTCGTCGTGGCGGCGCTGGCCCGCGATGCGGCTGGGCATGCCGATGTTTTCCGCCACCGTGCGGTGCGGGAACAGGCCGATGTTCTGCAGCACGTAGCCGATGCCGCGCCGCAATTGCTGGCGGGGCAGCGCGGCGGTGTCCTGCCCGTCCAGCAGCACCGTGCCGGTGTAATCGGGCACCAGCGCGTTGATGCAGCGCAGCAGGCTGGTCTTGCCCGCGCCCGATGCGCCGATGACCGCGACGAATTCGTCCCTGGCGATGGCGAGGTCGATGCCGCGCAGGATGTGCGTGCCGTTCCTTGCCAGCGCGAGGCCGCGCAGTTCGATGATCGGCGTGTCCATCAGGTCCGTTCCATCAGTCCCAGCTTAGCGGACGGGCGACGTGTTCGAGCGGCTTGCGTTCCGCGGCGATGCCGAAGAACCTCGTCGCGACCGCGGCCAGCAGCATCAGCGCCGCGCCCAGCAGGTAGCCCAGCAGCACCTGGCTGCGCGAACCGCTTTCGATCAGCAGGCCGAACACGAAGGGCGCGGCGGCGCCGAACAATGTGCCCAGCGCATAGAACACCGCGATGGCAAGCGCGCGCATCTCCAGCGGGAAACTTTCCGCCGCGGTCAGATAGGCGGCGCTGGCGGCGGCGGAGGCGAAGAAGAAGGTGACGCTCCAGCACAGGGTCTGCGTCGCGGCGGTCAGCAATTCGGCCTGGAACGCAAAGCCGGTCGCCGCCAGCAGCAGGCCCGAGGCGGTATAGGTCAGCATGATCATCGGGCGGCGGCCCCAGCTGTCGAACAGCCGGCCCAGCAGCAGCGGCCCCAGCACGTTCCCCGCCGCGAAGGGCAGGATGTAATAGCCGACCCGCGCGGTGGGCACGCCGTAGAAATCGGTCAGCATCATCGCATAGGTGAAGAAGATCGCGTTGTAGAAGAACGCCTGCGCCGCCATCAGCGTGACGCAATAGAAGGTGCGCTGCGGATAGGTGCGCAGCAGTGTGCGGATCACTTCGCCCATCGGGGTGCTGCGGCGCGGGCGCAGCGTGTTCCGTTCGGGCGCCGGGTCGGGCAAATGCAGCCCCTCGGCCGCGATGCGGCGTTCGATGTCGCCGATGATCCGCTCTGCCCGTTCGGGCTGGCCGTGGGTGACCAGCCAGCGCGGGCTTTCGGGAATGTAGCGCCGCAGCCACAGGATCACGAGGCCGATGGCCGCCCCGCCGAAGAAGGCGACACGCCAGCCCAGTTCGGGATCGATGATCCGCGGGTCGAGCAGGACCAGCGAGGCCCCGCTGGCAAGCGCCGCGCCGATCCAGAAGCTGCCGTTGATGACAAGGTCGGTCCAGCCGCGCCGCCGCGCGGGGATCAGTTCCTGGATCGCGGAATTGATCGCCGAATATTCGCCGCCGATGCCCGCGCCCGTCAGGAAGCGCATCAGCGCGAAGGTCGGCAGGTCCCAGGTGAACGCGGTCGCCGCCGTCGCGACGAGGTAGAGGCCGAGCGTGATCGAGAACAGCTTCTTGCGGCCCCAGCGGTCGGTGAGCCAACCGAAGAACAGGGCGCCGGTGACCGCGCCCAGCAGATAGGCCGAATTGGCGAGCCCCACGTCGGACGCGCTGAATTGCAGCACCGGGCTTTCGCGCAGCGCCCCGGCGACGGAGCCGGCCACGGTGACTTCCAGCCCGTCGAGAATCCAGGTGATGCCCAGCGCGACCACGACCAGCCAGTGAAACCGGCTCCACGGCAGCCGGTCGAGCCGCTGGTGGATGGCGGGCGAGGGAGTCGTGATAGGCGTCCTCGGATCAAGGGAATCTGCGGGCAGGCGGCACGCTAGCCATCATCGCGCGCGATGGCCAGAGCGCCGCGTGCCCGCAGCCTCAATCGATGAACAGCAGCGCGGGCGTTTCCAGCAGGCGTTTCAAAGCCTGCACGAACAGCGCGGCTTCATAGCCGTCGACGATCCGGTGATCGAAGCTGGAGGAGATGTTCATCACCTTCCTCGTCACGATCTCGCCGTTCACGCGGGTCAGCTTCTCGGTGATCTTGTTCGGCCCGACGATGGCGGTTTCGGGCGAATTGATGATCGGCGTGGTGGTGACGCCGCCGATGGGACCAAGCGAGGTGATGGTGATGGTCGATCCCGTCAGCTCGTCCCGGCTGGCCTTGCCGTCGCGGGTGGCAGCGGAAAGGCGGGCGATCTCCTCGGCGCATTTCCACAAGTCCATCGATTCCGCGTTCTTGAGCACGGGAACCGCAAGACCCTTTTCGGTGGCGGTGGCGATGCCGCAATGGACGGGCGCGTGCTGGCGCAGCACGCCCGCGGCGTCGTCGTAATGCGCGTTGCAATGCGGGAAATCGGGCAGCGCCTTGACCAGCGCGCGCACGAAGAAGGGCAGGATGGTCAGCTTGGGCTGATCCCCATTCGCTCCTTGGTCCCTGCCGCGGCTGGCGTTCAGCGCGTTCCGCGTGTTCTCGAGCTCGGTGACGTCCACTTCCTCGACATAGGTGATGTGCGGGATGCGGCGCCACGCGTCTTCCATGCGCTGCGCGATCTTGCGGCGCAGGCCGACCACCTCGATCTCGTCCACCCCGCTGCGCGTGGCATAGCGGTCGTCGCCGCCGGAGAGATAGCGGTCGATGTCCTCGGGCGTGATGCGCCCGTTGCGGCCCGTGCCGCGCAGGCGTTCAAGCTCGATCCCCAGCTTGGCGGCGCGGCGGCGCGTGGCGGGCGCAGCCAGCGGGAAGCCTGCGGGGCCGGTGCTGGTGGGCGCTGGCGATGCCTTGGGCGCGGGGGCCGGTTTCGGTGCCGGAGCGGGCGCGGGCGCAGGTGCGGGAGCCGGTGCCGGTGCGGGAGCCGGTGCCGGTGCGGGAGCAGGTGCAGCTTCCGGCGCGGACGTTTCCTCGGCGGGCGCGGGGGCATCGCCGGTGGCGTTGCCTTCTCCCTCGACCTCAAGCTCCACCAGCACCGAGCCGACGGGCTTCATCTCGCCCACCTTGCCGTGCAGGGCGACGATCTTGCCGCCGACGGGCGTGGTCATGTCGACGGTGGCCTTGTCGGTCATCACGTCGCACAGCGGGTCGTCCTCGGCGATCTCGTCACCGACCGCGATGTGCCATTCGACGATCTCGGCCTCGGCCACGCCTTCGCCGATGTCGGGCAGGCGGAAGTGATAGCGTCCCATCAGCGGTACTCCACGGCAGACTTGAGCGCTTCGGCCAGGCGGATCGGGCCGGGGAAATAATCCCATTCGAACGCGTGCGGATAGGGCATGTCATAGCCGCAGATGCGCTGGATCGGGCTGCGCAGATGGTCGAAGCAGCGCTCCTGCACCAGCGCGGAAAGCTCCCCGCCGAACCCGCCGAAGCGCGACGCCTCGTGCAGGATGACGCAGCGGCCCGTCTTCTTCACCGACCGCACGATGGTATCGATGTCGAGCGGGACGATGGAGCGCAGATCGATCAGCTCGGCGTCCACGCCGCTGTCGTCGATCCCTGCCTTGGCGACATGGACCATGGTGCCGTACGCCAGCACGGTCGCCTCGCGGCCTTCGCGCAGGATCGCGGCCTGGCCCAGCGGAACCTCGTAATGGCCCAGCGGAACCTCGGCATAGGGGTCGCCCGAATTGGCCCAGGTCTTCAGCTCCTCGTCCGGCCGTCCGAAGAACGGGCCGTTATAGAGGCGCTTGGGTTCGAGGAAGACGACCGGATCGTTGCTCTCGATGCTGGCGATCAGCAGGCCCTTGGCGTCATAGGGGTTCGACGGGATCACCGTCTTGAGACCCGTGACATGGGCGAAGATCGCCTCGGGGCTCTGACTGTGGGTCTGGCCGCCGAAGATGCCGCCGCCATAGGGGGTTCGCACCGTGATCGGGGCCCAGAACTCGCCATTGGAGCGGTAGCGCAGGCGCGCGGCCTCGCTCACCAGCTGGTCGTAGGCGGGCAGGATGTAGTCCGCGAACTGGATTTCGGGCACCGGGCGCAGGCCGTATGCGCCCATGCCGATGGCGCTGCCGATGATCCCGCCCTCGGTCAGCGGCGCGTCGAAGCAGCGCTTGAGGCCGTATTTCTTCTGCAGACCCTCGGTCACGCGGAAGACGCCGCCGAAATAGCCGACGTCCTCGCCGAAGATCAGCACGTCGTCGTCGCGGCCCAGCATGACGTCCAGCGCGCTGTTGAGCGCCTGGATCATGTTCATCCGCTTGGTCCCGGTCTCGGCGATGCCCGCGTCGATCGCGGCATCGTTCACGGAAGGCTGGTTCTCTACCATCTTACTTCCTCCGGTCCCTGCGCTGGTGAAGTTCGGCGCGCTGTTCCTTGAGCCGCCAGTCGAGGTCCTCGAGCACGTCCTCGAACATCTCGTCGATGGGGGGCTTGGACTGGCCCAGCGTGCCGATGGCCTCGGCCTCCTTGACCGCGACGCGGACCTTTTCCTTCAGCTCCTCGGCCAGGGCGGCATGCCGTTCCTCGTCCCACTCGCCCAGCGCGATCAGATGGTCCCGCAGCCGGTCGACGGGATCGCCCAGCGGCCAGTGGGTCGCCTCGTCCTTGGGGCGATAGCGGCTGGGATCGTCGGAGGTGGAATGCCCCTCGGCGCGGTAGGTGTAGAATTCGATCAGCGTCGGGCCGTTGTTGGTGCGCGCACGCTCGGCGGCCCACTGGGTCGCGCCCCACACGGCCAGGAAATCGTTGCCGTCCACCTTGATGCCGGGGAAGCCATATGCCAGCGCCTTGGCGGCGAAGGGCAGGCGTTCGGGCGCGGCGAAGCCGGCGAAGCTGGAAATGGCGTACTGGTTGTTGGTCACGCACAGGATCGTCGGCGCGCGGTACGCGGCGGCGAAGGTCATCGCCTCGTGGAAATCACCCTCTGCCGTGGTGCCGTCGCCGACATAGGCGAGGCTGATCCTGGTGTCGTTCTTGTACGCGGACGCCATCGCCCAGCCCACCGCGTGCACGAACCGCACGCCCAGATTGCCCGAGATCGAGTAGAAATCGTAGTCGCGCGCCGACATCAGGATCGGCAGCTGCTTGCCCGCCAGCGGATCCTCGGCATTGCTGAAGATCTGGTTGCACATGGTGGTCAGCGGATAGTTGCGCGCATGCAGCCAGGCGGCGGCGCGATAGGTGGGGAAGAACATGTCCCCCTTGTCCAGCGCCAGCGACTGAGCGGCGGCGATCGCTTCCTCGCCCGTGGACTTCATGTAGAAGCTGGTCTTGCCCTGCCGATGCGCGCGGAACAGCCGGTCGTCGAACGCGCGGGTCAGCATCATCGCGCGCAGGCCCTTGATCAGCGTGTCGGCGCTGAGCTTCGGGTCCCACGGGCCGACCGCCCGGTGTTCGTCGTCGAGCACGCGGATCAGCTCGTACGGCAGGTCGCGCATGTTCGATTCGTGTTCGGCGATGTCGGGGCGGCGCACCGCGCCAGCCTCGCCGCGATTGACGTGGCGGAAATCGGTCTCGTCCCCCGGGCGCGAGGGCGGTTCGGGAACGTGGAGTTCGAGGCGGGGCAGGTTGGGCCGCGCGACCTGACTTGAGGCGGGGGTGTCGGTCACATTATCCTCTCTCAGCGATTTTGCTCATCATCGTGCCCGAACAGGCAGGCAAATGAAATTTTATAACTGAGCAATTATATTACCACACGCTTGCAGCCGGATCAATCGCTCCGGACAGTGTGGAAGCGTTCGGCACACGCCGGGGTTCCGGATCACCCCTCGTGCCCAATTCAACCGTCAGGTAACCGGCGCAGTTCGAAACGCGCGCCGCGCATGGCGGGGGCAAGCCGCAGTTCCATGCCGTGCCGCTGCGCGATGGCGCGGGCGAGGGCGAGGCCCAGTCCGGCACCCTTGGCCTGGGTAAAGGTGCCGTCCCCCTCGTTCTGGACGCGGCCGAAGCGTTCGAAGATCGTCTCGCGGTACTGGGGCGGCACGCCCGGCCCGTTGTCCGCCACCGCGATCAGCGGCTCGCCGTCCGGGCTGCGCTGCACGATCAGCCGGACCTGCCCGCCCGGGGGCACGTATTTGAACGCGTTGTCGAGCAGGTTGGTGATGAGGCGCGAGAGCTGGATCTCGTCCCCCTGCATCGTCACGCCGTCCTGCGCTTCCAGCCGGAAATCATGGCCGGTATCCTCGGCGCTGGCGGTGTAGAGATCGGCGATATTGGCCGCCAGCGCGCTGACGTCGACTTCGGCCAGCCCTTGCGGATTGCCGCGCTGCGCCTCGCTCTGCGCGATGTCGAGCAGCGATTCGAGCGTGGCGACGACATGCCGGATCTCGCCCCGCGCGGCGACCAGCCGCTCGGTGGTTCCCGCGTCCGGCTCGCGCGCCTGCGACTGGGCCTGGATCGCGCGCACCAGCCGGTTGTCGAGATGCATCAGCGGGGTGCGCATCTCGTGCGCGATCTGGTCGGTGGTGTCGCGCTGCGAGCGGGCCAGCCGGTCCAGCCGGGCCAGCGCGGCGCTGGAATGGCGGGTCAGCTCCTCGATCTCGTCCTTGCGCGATCGGCTGGTGCGCAGGGCGGCAAGGCGGCGGGGTTCGGGATCGCGGAACGCGGCATTGATCAGCCGCACCCGCCGCGACAGGCGGCGCGCGGTGATATAGCCCGCGACGCCCACCGCCATGACCACGAACAGCCCGCCCGCGACGAAGGACACGCCGATCTGGTTGAGCTGGACGATCGTCCACCCCGTCTCGCGCGCGGCAAGCAGGCGCATGCCGCCGGGAAAGGTCACCGAGCGGGCGAAGGCGGGCCGTCCGCCCGGCAGCACGATCGACGCCTCGTCCGGGTTGCCGCCGGGAAATTCGGGCCACTGCGACAGATCGCCCGCCAGCCGGTTGCCGTCGTTGTCCAGCAGCAGGAAATGGTTGCCCGTCCCGGTCGGCCGGTCGATGTCGGCGCTTTCCTCGATATGGGCGATCAGCTCGCCCCGGCCGCGCGCGTTCAGGATGTCGGTCATGTGCCTTATGTCGGCGTCGACGTTCCAGCGCACCGTCGCGTCGGCCATGCGTTCGAACTTGGTGGTGACCAGCCAGCCCAGCACCAGCACGACCGCGATCGACACCGCGATCGCCCATGCGACCAGCCGGGTGAAGATCGAATCGAGCAGTGATACCCGTTGCACGCACGCCCTCCGCGATGCGGCAGAAGCCTATCTGCCGTCGAGCAGACGGTAGCCTGTCCCCCAGATGGTTTCCAGCGCGGGCGACGCGAACCCGTCTTCCAGCTTGCGGCGCAGACGGCCGATATTGACGTCGACCACGTTGGTCTGCGGGTCGAAGCCCATCTTCCACACGTCGCGCAGCAGCATCTCGCGCGTGACGACATCGCCCGCATGCTCGATCAGATAGCGGAACAGTTCGAATTCCTTGGGGCTGAGCGGCAGGTGCTTGCCCGCGCGAAAGGCGGTGCGCGCCTTGACGTGGCATTCGAACGCGCCGTGGATGATCACCGCGCTATGCGTCTGCCCCGCCGCGCGGCGATGCAGCGCGCGCAGCCGGGCGAGCAGTTCGGTCGCCTCGAACGGCTTGGCCAGGTAATCGTCGGCGCCCGCGTCCAGCCCCTCGGCCCGGTCGATCGTGCGGCCCAGCGCCGACAGCATCAGCACCGGGGTGCCGATGCCGCTGTCGCGCAATTGCTTGACCACGGTCAGCCCGTCGAAATCGGGCAGCATCCGGTCGAGGATGATGACGTCGAAATTGCCGACCCCGGCCTGGCGCATGCCTTCGGAACCGGACGGGGCCCAGGTCACGCGGTCGCCCGACGCCTTCATCAGTTCCTGAAGGTCGGTCGCGGTGCGGCTGTCATCCTCGATATGCAGGATGTCGAGGCCCTGTTTTGCCATCCGTGCCGTTCCTTTCATCGCCGGGCCATCGCAGGGAAGCGGCGCCGCGTGCAAGATTGATGATGTCGCTTTTGCTATACCGGCTGCAGATACCGCCATAATCGGGGGCAAGGATACCGCCTTAATCCCGCCTGCAACCGCACATTTGCTGATAGAAAGCTAACACCTGCCGTCATGGAGCCTGCCCGTCCCGCAATGGGGCAGGGCGAAGAGCGGCCTATGCCGCCGACATGCGGGCCAGGATCGCGTCCAGCCGGACCATCATGTCGGGATCGCGCGCGCCGGGCGCGGTCAGCACCGCGCCGTCCAGCGCGGTGTCGATCGGGGACGCGCCGCGCCGTTCGGGCAGGGCGGCGACAAAGCGTTCGACCGTGCGCCGCGCCAGCTCGCCATTGGCGTTCATCTGTGCCACGACCTCGCCGACGTCGACGGCTTCGTCCTCGCCGCGCCAGCAGTCGTAGTCGGTCACCATGCCCAGCAGCGCATAGG
>JAPYSD010000092.1 GCA_029936705.1 Croceicoccus sp.
GAAGCGTATTTGCCAATTCCGCGTCACTCGTCACCCCATGAACGCGGTCGTGATGGGCATTGCTGACCTGACCGAAGTAGGTCCGCATCTGGCTTCCTTCGGGTGCAGCCATTGCCAGCATTGCGTATTCAAAGCCCGCCACCTTCGCCGTCCAGCAGCGATTGGATGGTGTGTCTACTTCGAGCTGCTTGATGTCCTGCGCGGCCTTGGTTTCGAGAACCAGATAGGCAAGAGCCCGGTCGTTTTCAGGCATTCGAACGAGTTTCTCTGCGGCGCAGGTCCAGCCGAGCGGTGCGACTGCGCATGCATTTGTGGTTGCCGCGAGGAGAAGCGCGGCAAAGCTGGTGAGCATGGTGTTCTTGATCCTGTTCGTAAGCCGCCACGGGATGCAGGCCTAAGCCGTGCGCCGCCGGAAGACAGCGCACGGCTCCATGTCAGGCGGCCTTGCGCTGGGCCTCGTATCGAGGAAGTGCGCCTGCGGTGCACTCCTTGGAGACGATGACGCGGGAGATGCCGGTCTGCCCCGGCACATGATACATTGCAGGTTGCAGGATCTTCTCCATGATGGAGCGAAGCCCGCGTGCGCCGGTCTTTCGGGCGAGGCCGGCGTCGGCGATCGCCTCAATCGAACCCTCCTCGAATACGAGATCGACGTTCTCTCGGCTGAAAATCTGCTTGTACTGCTGTATCAGCGAGTTCTTGGGCTCGGTGAGGATGGTGATGACGTCTTCGCGGCGAAGGGGTTTCAGCGTCGTGATGACCGGAAGGCGGCCGACGAATTCCTGGATCATTCCGTAGCGGACGAGATCGTCCGGTTCGATATCTCGCAGGTCTGCCTCACCAGGATCGTTGTTGGCTGCGATAGGGGCGCCGAAGCCCAGTCCGCGGGGGCTCTTGCGTTCATGCAGAACTCGTTCGAGGCCGGAGAACGCGCCAGCGCAGATGAACAGGATCTCCTTGGTATCGATACGTGCCATCGCTTCGGCAGGATTCTTGCGTGCGCCGTTGAGGGGAACGTTGGCGATGGTGCCCTCGATCATCTTGAGAAGGCCTTGCTGGACGCCCTCGCCGGAGACATCGCGGGTGACAGATGCCCCCTCGCCCTTGGTAGCGATCTTGTCGATCTCGTCGATGTACACGATGCCGCGCTGAGCAGCGGCTACGTCGCCTTCGGCAGCGACCAGCAGCTTCGCCAGGATCGTCTCGATGTCGTCACCGACATAGCCGGCCTGCGTCAGCGAAGTCGCATCGGCGATGACGAAAGGCACGCCGACGTGACGAGCGATCGTCTTGGCCAGAAGCGTCTTGCCAGTCCCGGTGGGCCCGAGCAGGAGTACGTTGGATTTCTCGACCTCGACATCGGCTGAGCCGTTGTTGAAGAGCCGGTTATAGTGGTTGTAGACCGCGACGCTGAGTGTTTCCTTGGCGTGGTCCTGCCCGATGACATATTCATCGAGATGAGCGCGGATTTCGGTCGGAAACGGCAGGCGCTTGTCGTCAGCGCTCGCCGGTTTCGAGGTTCGGGAAGCGATGACGCCGGTGACGGTTTCGCTGCAGGATTCGCAGATCGCGATATGGTCAGGACCGGCGACGATGATCAGCTTTCTGCCGCTCTTTGTCTTTTCTTCGCTGCTTGCTCCGCAGAAGCTGCAGTGGGTCAACTTTTGTCCGTCTTTCATGTTTGCGATCGAGCTTTCTGATTTTGAGGGCTGAAAGAGCTGCCAGCCGTTTTGACAGGCAGCCTCGCCCATGTTGAAAAGCCAATTGAACGGCTTTCAGGATGTAGGGCACGGAACTGGATTGATCCAGTTTTTCAATCTGATGAGAGAAGCAGACAGGGCAGGATCGCGGCCAAATCAGAACGGTTCGTTCTCGATGCTGGCTAAATTGGCGGCCGCTTTCCAAGCGGCTGCCTTCCTTTTCCCTTCCTCTTCATCAGGCAGCATCCTGATGCCTCTTATCGAGGCTTCAGGATGCGGGATCGAGTGGCGAGCCTGAGGGCCGGTTACCGGCGCGGTAGCGAGCTGCAAGCGGTCTGCTTTCAGCCATCGGTTCACCCGGCCGGATGGCGCGAAGGCGTGTTGGCTCACCAGTGAGTGGGACCATTTCGTCTTGTCCAAACTGGTCCTGCGTGATGGGCACAAGCTGTTCGCTCGCGCCGGACATGGGGACCATCTGATCTGGCACGGCTTCGACGACCTTGTTCGAGATCCGAGCAGGTCTGGCCGGAGTGCCGGCTGAGGGTGTCGGCCTGCTCGACCTGGCGAGGGCCGTGGGCGCCGGGCGCTCTGATGCTTTCATACCCGGCGGTACCATCGCTTGGGCCGGGATGTCGGCGATGGGCGGGGCCGGTGCTGCAGGTGCGGCTGCCGTCGGCGGGGTTTGCGCTGCATAGGCTGGCAGGCGGCTCTGGTTGGTCCGCGGATCGATGATGTCTACGATCCGTATTCTCGAACCCTTTACCTGCGGAAGGGTATTCCCGATCATTCGAGCACGGTATGGCGCGATTGCGCCGGAGGGATCGGTGCATTGCTGTGTGCCGTTGGAACCGATCATAGGATAGCCTACGCCCATCTTCGTATCGTTGATGCCGACTTGCCACATGCAGCCCTTGGCATCGCGGCGCTCGATGGTCTCCTGTCCGGCGAGAGGTGCGAGGTAATAGTAGACGACCTGCTCGCCGGGGTAGAAACCGGGGTAGTTGTCGGGAAGCATGTTGCCGATCGGAAGGTTGGCTGGAACGGACATTCTCGTCTGGGCGTCGCTTGATCTGTCAGCACCAGTCGAAGTCGCTGGAATAGTCGCGAATGCAGCAGCAGTCGGAATGATAACTGCGCACGCGGCGGCAATGACCGTACGGTTGAGCGAGAATGAGCGCTTCTTTGGCTTCTCGGGAATAGACAAGCGCGGCTCCGGCATAGCCGGTACCTGGAGTGCAGCTCGTATCTGTTCGAGGCTGGGCGCGGGCCGTTTCTGCTGCTCGAAAAAATGGACCGGTACGCCGGTTATGAATGGATGGGATGCTGCAGCCATTGTTGTTCGCTCTCGATTGCACTTCCCCGTCCTTATAGGATGAGGAGGCAGCAAGGGCCAAAGGTGCGGCGTATCACGAGCGGAGATGCTTCCCGGTCTGCCGAAGCTTCGCGCGCCGTTAGTCGAAGGGATTTGAGCTCGTGTAACGCTCCTTGATGAACCGCGTGTTGTCTGTGAACGCGTCGAGATCGTGCTGGGCAAGGTTGCGCATGATCTCGTCTATCCGGGCCTGCATCTGGTCGAGACTATCCTCCAGAACATAGCTGGCGGACTTGCCGGTCTTGCGGAAAATCTCCGAGCGGTGCGCCGGCGGAATATCGATGTAGCTTCGAACCAGCTTTGGCAGGTGCTGCTCGCGCATCTGGCGTATGTCAGTCTGGGTGAAGCCTGGAGCCTGCTCGCGCTCCATGAGAGCGTAGACCTCGTTGAGACAGGCGAGAATGCGCCGCACCTTCTCCTTTGCGCCGGTAGGAATGCGGTCATCCTCATAGTCGATGTCAACCGGGGCGATGGCTGGCGGCGCGGGTACCGGGGGCGCCGGCGGAGCGGTCTCGCCTGAGATCGCCTTGGCAATTCGGCTCAAGAAGCCATCCTTGCTCATCGTGTCGCCTCCTTGATCTCCAGCGCGATTGCGTTGCCGGGTCGGTATAAGCCTGTCGTCAGGCGATGTGAAATTGGCTGGCGGAATATTGCTCCTGCCCAGCCTCCTGGCTCGATCCGGGCGGGAATCGAGATATCGTTTCCCGCCCTTGATTATCAGCCAGAGCGCCGTCAGCAGGACAGCCAGAAAGATGATGCGCATCATGGTCTAGGCGATCGCGAGGAGCGGATCGCTGGCGACCTGCGCCTGCCCTGTTCCCTGGGCCCGCGCGATGTAGCCTTTCGATTTTTCCGTCTCGGCCGAGAGCGTGTCGATGGTCGCCTTCATGTTTCCAAGAGCTTTCAGCTTGAAATCATCGACCATGTCCATCGTGTCGTAGATGTTCTGGAAGGCACGCTGGAGTACTTCGACCTGGATGGTGGCGGATGCAGCCTGCTCGTGGATCTTTCCGGTCTGGTCGCGCAGCAGCTGGCTGGTGCTGTCGATGATATTCGACGTCGTCGTGTTGAGTGCCGTAATCTGCTGCAGCACGAGACGCTGATTGGCGAGTGCCTGGGCGACGGTCACCGCGGTGCGGAGCGCCGTGATAGTGGTCGTTGACGCGCGATCGACGCCCTTGATGAGCTCGATGTTGTTCTTCTTGATGAGATCGAGCGCAAGGTAGCCCTGGACGGTGACCGCCATTTGGGTGAGCAGGTCGGTAGTTCGCTGCCGGACATAGAAAAGAGCGCTTTCGCGCAGCGCCTTGGCCTTCGCGGGATCGGTTGCATCGAGATTGTTCGCGGCATCTTCGATCTTGGTGTCGAGAGATTTGGCGATCACGATCATCTGCTCGAGCTTCCCCATCTGCTCCCACATTTTCCGGCGCTCGGTGTCGATCGCGATGTTGTCCTGCAACAACTCGTCCTTGCCGCTTGCCAAGTGTCCGAGAACGGCCTGGATGTGGGTCTGCGCTGAGGAATATTTGTCGAAGTAGGCCTTGAGACGATTGCCGAAGGGTATGATGCCGAAAAGCTTGCGAGGTTTCAGAAGGCGCTTGTTCTTCCCGGGATCAAGGTCTTCGACGACGTGGCGCAGTTCCATCAGTCGTTGGCCGACGCTTCCCTCGCCCTCCATCGACTTGGTCGGCCGATCGAGGAAGCGATTCGACTGGCTTGCGAGCGCCGTGATCTCTTTCTGGCCGATGCTGGTGATCTGGTTCACCTTCGACGAGAAGTCGGGCCCCTGGGGATCGAGCGACACCAGCTGGCTGACGTAGTTGTCGACTTTGGTCTGGAGCTCGGAGCGAACCTCATCGCTTACCGGTACGAGGCCTGCGGCCTTTTCGGCAGCAACGGGTTTGACGGCATCCGGCGCGGTAAGCGTAAGGTCGGACATGGACGGCTCCATTTCAGCTTGGCCTTCAAGGCGAGTTATGACGTGCTTCGCGGTACGTGCAAGTTCAGGCGACCATGATCGGCGTGATGTTCTCATGGCTTTCGATGCCGAATGCCTGCGCGCGCGCGACGATATTGGCAGCCCACGAGCGGTGTGTGGCAGGTTCGCACATGCTGCCATCGGATCCGAAGACTGCGAGGGCATTGTCATCGAGGATCCGGCGAGCGTCGGCGAACTCCGCAACCGAAGGTCGATAGGCGGCGTGAATCTGCCGGACCTGCTCAGGATGAATGGCCGTCTTGGTCATGATCCCGTGTTCGAGGTCACGTTCGAGCTCCTCTGCCAGGATATCGGGGGCACCGAAGTGCTCGAACACCGGTGACGATACTGCGAAACCTGCCGGGATGAAGGTTGCAGCAAAATCACGGATGACCTGAGCGAGCGGGCCTTCATATGCGGTCCGATAGCGTGAGCGGCGGGCGCCGAGAATGTTCAGGATGTCGTTGCCGCCGATCCTGATCGCATCGACCTGCCGTACGAACGGGAGGAGCTGTGCCCGAAGCACCTGGAGAGCGGCGACATCGAAAGCTTCCGCGCCTTCGATGGTCGGCATGATTGCGTGATCGGTTTTCATGATCAGCTCGAGCCAGCCGCTGACGTTCTGCGTTGTGACCTTGGGCAGGACGAAGCCGTCGATATTTTCGATACCCTTTAGGCCGAGCATCCATGCGAGCATCGCCTGGTCACGGGGGCGCGCATAGACCCGGCAAGTGCCATTGGATCTATGGTTGGCCGCGAAATTGGCAAATGACGCTCGGGCAATGTCGATGTCGGCCTCGCCAACGGAATCTTCGAGACACACCACGGCCGACCGCAGGCCGAGGTTTTCGTCGGCGAGCGTAGCTGCGAGGTTCGAACGGATGGCCGGAATGTAAAGGGTTGCACCCAGGACGTGTCTGGTCACTCCTGCTCGCCTCCGAGTTTCTTGATGATGGTGACAGCGCGGTAGCTTCCAAGGTCGCGCTGTTCGACGGGGACACCCGACTTTTCAGCAAGGTAGATCATGTGGCTGACCTCGGGATCGTCGAGGTCGGTGAGATAGACCTTCTCGGGGACGCGTCGCAGGATCGCGCGAGTGGCCTCCGCGATACCCGGTTTGATGCGGTTCACATCGGTGATGCCGTCATCGGCCATGATGGATCTGAGCATGGCCTGGCAGGCGTCTTGCGCAACGTGCGCTCGGTCAGGGCTCCAGTGCTGTCCGGTGCGCTCGAGGGGCTCGGCCGCCTCGATCGCGTCGATGAACGCATTGCTGAGATCGTGATCGGCGTGCTCTTCCATGTAGAGACATGCATGGAATTCGCCGGGGCCGACGATGTCATCGTTGAGCACGGAACGGCTTACGAGCCCCGAGACGACGCCGTTCAGCAGCCCGCTCGGGATGACGTAGTCCTCGGTTGTGGCGGCAAGATGTGCGCAGCCGGCCGGATCGGCAACGACGGCGAGAAAGGGGTCGATGTCAAAGACGGATTCCTTGACCGACTTGATGAGTTCGCGCGTGATTGCGCCCTTCCCCGTCCAGCCGTCGACGAATACGATCTCGCGTGGCGAATGCGCCTCGAGGATATGGGCAAGCGCATTCTCGTCGATGCCGCGTCCACGAATGATGCTGATCGAATAGTGAGCGCTGGCGACGCCGATGCGTTCCAGTTCACGGTTGAGCAGGACCCCGATAGGGGTCCCGGCCCGGACCAGCGAAACGATGACACAGGAAACTGCGGTTTCTTCACGCTGTCTGATGGCCTGGGCCAGGGTCTTGATATCGGCATGGAGCCGACCCGCGTTACGCTCTAGCGCGTTGGCATACAGGCTCATGTAGCGCTCGCCGGGCACGTTCTCGGGTGAGAGCATCTCGGAGTAGTGGCGCTTGCCGGACTGGATAAGCGCTTCCTTCTCGGCGACTGGCGTTGTGTCGATCGAAGCTGGCTTAAGCAGGAATTGCACGTCGCGCGGCTGATAGCTTCCAGAAAAGAACATCTTTTCCCCCTCCCCTTTCACGTTCAGCTGCACCACTCATTGTCCTTCTGCAGGAGCTTCCAGACCTGCGATGTCGTCGGCGTTGCCGCGAGATCGCAAAGATCCATGAACCCGCAGTCGGAGTGGCTGTCGCCGATACCGATTGCGGGAATGTGCGGATCAAGATCACGAAACTGCGCGAGCAAGCGTTCGACGGCCGAGCGCTTATTCAGCCAGGGCGGAAGGATCGCGAGGTTGTTGCCGTTGCGGTGAAGGCGCCATCCGTATGGCTTGGCTTCTCGCATTTGGTCTTCGACAGGATCGAGGTGTTTATCGCCCTCCAGGTTCGTCTTTACGACGATGTAGAGCGGAAGCTCTTTCTCGTACACGATCCAGTGCCTGAAGTCGGTCTCATCGAGCCTGCCTGTCAGCTCGGGATAGACATCAGGGATGCGCTCGTGCCTCGTCTGGAGCAGCGCCATGTAACGATGCCATTCGGCATCCACATCTCCGGAGCTGGTGATGATGCAGCCGCCGTTCGAGCAGATGGCGGGAGCCTGAGAGATATTCACCCGGGACAGAACCTCGCGGCTACGCGCGGTAACCGGGATCACCTGTTTCGCACCCAGCCAGCTCAGGATCCGGCTCTGGCGCTCGGTCGCATAACCGCTGGGCCCGTTATCCTTGGTATATGACATGACCTTGAGCTCGCCGGATGATCCGGGAAGTTTGCGGCTGGTCTGAAAGAGGGTGTCGTCGAGATCGGTGAAAATGATGGGGCGCGTCATGATGCGGCTCCGTAGCGGCATTCGACGAGTTCGACGTCAATGTCCGCGCCAAGCTCTTCGAGGGCAGCGTGCGCCATCTTGTCCTGATTGAAAGGAACCTCGGCCGCGATGATGATCCGGTCGGGCCTGTGGGCGAGGATATTGTAGAGGAAGCAAGGAGCGCCCGAGCCGTAGCTGTCCTCGAATAGCGAGACGCTCTGCATGGCATGACCCTTGAGTGCGGGGCTGCGGGTGATGCACTGCACCGCGGCGATGCCGCCCTGCTTTTCGATGTCCTCGGCGATGAGCAGCGCTTCATAGGAATGTTCGCCGTCGCCAAGCACGAGAATGCGCTCGCCCTCAGCGGCCTCGTAGAAGTCCCTGTGGGCCCGCTCTTCGGCGGTGAGGCCGCCGCGTGATTGCATGGCATCTGCAGGGGCCATGCCCGGTGCGTTGGAGCCAGAGGCAAGTGCTGCCTTCGGCACGCCGGCTGCTGGCGCCCATTCCATGCGGCCAGCGAGGATCGAATGGCGCTGGGCAGGTAGAGGCATACTGGCCAGATAGTCGCCGTTGCTCCAGTCGGTGATGCATACGGTATGGATCTGCTGGAGCTTGGGCATCACGTGGTGCATGGCCTCGGCAGCGGCGAGGAAGGTGTTGCCCGTGCTGCTCTCGTCATCGACGATAACTAGGGTGCGAGCTTCGGCGAGCAGCGGCAACATGGAGGGGTGCGCGACTTGCACCATGTGCGTGGTCGCGTGGCTATGACCTTCCTCGAATTGCGCGAGCACGTGCGCGCCGGGCATCTGCTGGCGCGAAGTTTGCAGATAGACGAGGGAATCGCGGTTTGTTCTCTCGGCATAAGCACCGAAGACGCCCTGCCCGAGCGCAGTCGCCGTTTCAGCCATGCCGAGGAATATCACTGGACCGGGAAGATCGGCGCTGAGCTGATCGGTAAGGTCACGCATGGTTCGGCGCATGGCTGCAGGGCGTGCAGGTATATGGCGACCCAGGACCTTGGAAACGATCAGGAAGCCGCGTTTGGGATTAGCGCGTGCGGCGAAGGCGCACAGGTCGTCGATGGAAGGACCGTGCTCGACGGTCAGGGTCAGAGCGCCGGTCTGCAGATCAACGGTTCGGGTTTCGCCCTTCACACCGGTTTCCAAATTCTTTTCCTTTCGTACGACAAGCTTCGCCGCACTTCTTCAATCAGGTGAGTGGCTGCTGGATCAGCAGCGTTCCTCGCGACCCGGCCTCGATCTTCGCTCCCATGCGCCGAAGGCATTGGTGAGGATTGATCTGCGAAATTTGTGTGAGGTCGATACCGGCCCAATCGGTGCGATCGCACTCGATCGTCGCGACATATTCGTCGCTGATCCGCCCGGTGGAACCGCTGCGCTGCGTGTAGGCGGAAATCGCCACGGTTTGCAATTGATCGCTGACGGCGAACGAGTGGCCAATGAGGCGCAGGATAATCGAGCACACGTGATCAAGGTAGAAGGCTGCTACGTTCTTCTTGGTTCGTGGCTTCAGTTCGAGTTTTAGCGAAGTGAGGTTCGGCTTCCAGGTGCCATCGGGCATGTCCTCGATTTCGGGAAGGTCGACGTCGAGAAGCAGCCGGGTTCCGGTAAGCGAGATCGCGATATTGGTCTCGGCTGGCCATTCGAGGCTGCCAAGCTTTTCGAGTACGGCGTTGCCGATCGCATCTTCGTCGGGACCGGCATTTGCTTGAGCGGCGCGCCATTGCATC
>JAPYSD010000653.1 GCA_029936705.1 Croceicoccus sp.
GGGCTGACGTGCGTTGAGGCCGGATGGGACGACCTGGTCTCGTTCCTGGCGCAGCGCGCGGACTGGGAGGCAAGACCTGTAACTCTCGATTGTACGGTCAGCGCGCGGCACATTGAAGCTGCGCGCGTTGCGGAGCTTGATTTGCTCCAGCCCGTCGGACAGGGCAACCCTTCTGTCAGCTGCGTCCTCGAGGCCTTCGAGGTCAAGGAAGTGAAGCCGTTCGGGCGGGGGCATCTTCGCCTTCTGAACGGGCGCCGCGATCTGGAAGTGGTCTTCTGGCGGGCGGAGGATGATGGCCTTGCCTATGATTTGACGCAGATGACGGGGCAGACTGTCTCTGTGGTCGGTGTTCCTAAGATCAATGAATGGAACGGCCGCCGCAAGGTGTCGATCGAAGCCTCAGACATCCTCTACAGCTAGGTGCAAGGCGATGAAGCTCAGGTCGATCTATGCGCTGGCTATCCTGTGCTCGGGAGCAGCACATCTGTGCGTCCTTGGCTTGTTTCTGGGCAGAGATGACACTGTGCCGGCGAAAGAAGCTGCGCCTGAGGAAGAAGCGCATGTCGTCGCTTTCAACATCAGCAAGCAGAGCGTTGCGGCTGCGGCCGAACGTCCTGTTGAAACGGTGGATGCGGCCAGTGTCATCGAGACTTCTGCCGCAGAGCCTGCTGAGATCGAAGGCGAAGTGAATGACAGCTCCCAGCAGCCGGCTGGCGAATTGGGCCCGAGGGTTTGGACACCTCCCCCTCCCCAGCCTCTGGAGTTCGCCAAGCGTGAAACGGAAGAACCGGTCACGCAGGCCGCGATAGCTCCGATAAACCTGCCGGAGAAAGGCCGTGATCCGGTCCTGATCAGCTTCGGGGCCGTCCGTGTCGATGACGTGTCGGTCAGGGCCGAGGTCGAGCGGCTTGGCGGGTCCGGTGCATTGGTGCTCGCTGTAGAAGTCGATGACGAGGGCGCGCCGCTCGGTTGCAGCATCGTCGAGAGCTCGGGATCCAATATCCTCGATACGCAGGGCTGCGAGATCGTCCTGGGATATCGCTACGACCCGGCGAGGAGCGGCTTTGGCAGACCTGTCTACGGCCGGGTGCTCGAGGCGCTGGAATGGGGTGAGCGCGAGATACTGGGTTCAGGGCGATCGCCCGTTAGTGTCGCATCGGCTAATGGATCGGCGCATCATTAGCCGGTAGGTGGCTTTCGACGAGAGAGCCTTTGAGTTTGAGACCTTCCGTGGCGACCCAGTGCAGGATTTCGCGCGCAGCGTCGTCCGGCTCGGGTGAGAAATCTGCCAGGTCGCGGAAGGTGAAGTAGTCTGAGCTAAGGCGATACCAGCCAAATGGCGTATGTGTCAGGGCTAACAGCGCATTGTCTTCGCCATTTGCCAGCTGAAGGAAGACCTTGGGCGAATGGGAGACGGGAGCGTCGTCGAGTTCCTCGATTGCTTGTCCGTAAAAGCCGTCGCCTCTGTCGGGAAACCATATGCCGGTCCCAAGATAGGTGTCTGCATCGTGCTTGTCGGTTGCGGGAAGGTAACGATAAGCGCTGTAGGTCCCATCGTCTGCATCAATGGCTGGATGTATCAACCTGCCCGCAAACGGCGCGAAGAGTTCAAGCTCACCGAACATCTCGCTTACGAGCTTTCTGAAAGGATTTTCCTTCTCGATGAAGTCTGCAAGCGCGGCATAGTCCCTGTAGCGCGGATATTCGTTGTCCAAGCCGTGTTCCTCCAGGAAGTGCTGATAGGCCTCGATGAGGTTGCAAAAATGAAGATCGGGATCGTAGTTGGTGCTTATCG
>JAPYSD010000654.1 GCA_029936705.1 Croceicoccus sp.
GATCAGGCCCGATGCGACCGAAGTCTCGATGATGCGCGTGTCGACATGCTCGGGCTCTCCCACAAAGCCCAGGTCGACCGCTTCCTCGATCGCGCTGCCGGGCGCCTTGCGCGTGCGTTCGACCTTGCGCGCGGTGACCATGCCGCCGTCCTTGCCGGAAATGCCGACGGCGCGGCCGCCCGCCTTGCTGATCCAGCCGACCAGTTCCTTGTTGATCGCGCCCGACAGGACCATCTCGGCGATCTCGGCGGTCTGCTTGTCGGTCACGCGCAGCCCGTCGACGAAGCTCGACTCCACGCCCAGCTTCTTGAGCATCGCGCCGATCTGCGGCCCGCCGCCGTGGACGACCACCACGTTGATTCCCACCGCGCCCAGCAGGACGACATCCTCGGCAAACTCGCGCGCGGCCTCGGGATCGCCCATGGCGTGGCCGCCGTACTTGATCACGAAGGTGCGGCCCGCATATCGCTTCATGAACGGCAATGCCGTCACGAGGGTCTTTGCCTTGGCGAGAAGCGCCTTGTCGTCGGGGTTCAGCGGGTTGACCATGATGGGCGCGCCTTTGCACGGGCGGGCACGGGATTCAATCGATTCCCGGCCTTCCGTCGTTCGGCGCCAACACGATCAGCCATGCGCGCCGAACTCGTTGGCGATGGCGGTGGAGATGCGCAGCACCAGCGCATAGGCCTGTTCGATCGGCTCGATATAGTCGCGCCGGATCCGCTCGTACCCCCGGTCGCCGCCGTCGGGATAGTCGCTCGGCTCGTCGATGGCGTAGTCGTCGATGCTGGGGAAGTTGGTCGGGAAGGCCCGCCTGAGCTGCGCCAGCGCATCCTCGATCCGCAGGGTGAAGACCATCTCCATCACGTCCTCGCGGCTGATGTCGTTGGAGCGGGAGAAGACCGGCACCTGCACGATGCGCAGGAACATGTGCTGCAGCAGCGCCAGGCGCAGCGACTGCAGCAGGCCAATGGAGCGGCGCTTGTCCTCGCGGTCGGGGATCGGAGTGCCCCATCCGTCGCGGCTGCCCGGCGTCGCGTCGAGCAGGCGGTGCAGGTGCAGCGCATCGACCCGCAGACGGCTGGCGAGGCGGCGGAACACGCCAGCGCGGTCGTCCTTGGTCAGATATTCGGCGAGCGTCAGGCAGGCATCGGTCAGATGCTCTTCCGTGCCGCGATAGGGGCGGCTGGCCCAATAAGCCGAATTGAACAGCTCGCCATAGGCGGCCACCGTCTTGATGCTGGCCAGCGCGTCGGCGCTGCGCAGGAGGCGCAGCATCTGCTTGCCGCGCTCGCTCTCGACCAGCAGGTTGGCGATCTCCTCGCGGTTGGTGTCCGCGGCGGTGCCGAACCCGGCGATGACGTTCACCGGATAGCCCAGCTGCTGCAGGATCGCATTGTGCGGGATCGCGCGGATCTGCCGCAGGCTCATCTTGCGGTCGGCGCTGAGGTCCGATTGGCGGCGCGACCGGCGGCTGCCGGTGTCGTTCAGCAGGCCAAGGCCGAACGCGGTGATCGCGCGGCTGTAGGTGTCGGACACCAGGTGCATGTGCTGCACGCGCCGGATCGCGCGGTAAAAGTCGAGCGACAGGTCGGTGCGGCGATAGAACATGTCGGTCGGCGCGTCGGGATCGGCCTCTCTCGGCGGGTTGGCGGCGATGCCGGCCAGCGTGGCCAGTGCCAGTTCGGGCGTGCCGAACCAGAGATAGCCGTCGCCCCCCTGGAAGCTTACCTCGGGTTCAAGCCGGATGCCGCGCCGTGCGAAACGGCGCCGTGCCCAGGGGG
>JAPYSD010000655.1 GCA_029936705.1 Croceicoccus sp.
TGGCTGGAATGGGCGATCGAGGAGCTGGACGGCGTCGACATCCTGATCCCGATTTCCTCCGCGGGCGGCGGCATGGGTTCGGAAAAGAACTGGCACAACAATTTCGAGGTCGACGTCCTGGGCCCCGTCCGCGCGGTCGAGGTCGTGATGCCGCACATGGAAGAGCAGGGCTCGGGCTCCATCATCCTCATCTCAAGCACGTCCGCGGGCGAGGCGATGGGCGGTCCGCAAGCCTATAACGCGATGAAGGCCTCGCTGGTCACATGGGGCAAGCAGCTTGCCCTGCACCACGGCAAGAACGGCGTGCGCGTCAATATCGTGTCCCCCGGCCCGATCGAGTTCGAGGGCGGCAACTGGGACATGATCAAGGGCACGATGGAAAAGTTCTACAATTCGCAGCTGCGCCAGCACCCCGCAGGCCGCCTGGGCAAGCCCGAGGAAGTCGCCCGCTGCATCGTGTTCCTGGCCAGCCCCGCCGCGCAGTGGTGCAACGGGTCCAACCTGGTGATCGACGGCGGCTACACCAACCGGACGCAGTTCTAAGGGAAGGGCGCGGGCCGTGGACGTCAAGCGTGAACAGAAGATAGAGCGGGTCGATCCGGCGGACTGGCCGGACGGCACCCCGGCCGAAAAGGCCGAGGACCCGGACCTGGGCTACGACATCATCCCCGCCGCGCGCTATACCAGCGAAGATTTCATGCGGCAGGAATGGGAGCATGTCTGGACCAAGGTCTGGCTGCTGGGCGGCCGGTCGTGCGACATTCCCGAACCGGGCGACTACATCTGTACCGAGATCGGCAAGGAATCGATCCTGATCGTGCGCCAGGCCGACGGGTCCGTGCGCGCCTTTCCCAATGTCTGCCTGCACCGCGGCAACCGCCTTCGCCCCGAGGGGCTGGGCAATGCCGAGCATTTCCAGTGCATGTATCACCACTGGACCTATGATCTGTCGGGCAAGATCACCCGCATCCCCGACATGGACACGTTCCCGCAAGGCTGCCCCAAGGGCGGCGCGCTCCCTCCCCTGCCGTGCGAGGAATGGGGCAGCTTCGTGTGGTTCTCGCTGAACCGCGATGTCGAGCCGCTTCAGGATTTCCTGGGCGTGATCCCCCAGCACCTCGACCCCTATCACATGGAACGCATGGCATGGGTGCGCGATGTGACGGTGGAATGGGACTGCAACTGGAAGGCCAGCGTCGACGCCTTCAGCGAAGTCTATCACGTGCAGGGCATCCACCCGCAGCTGCAATGGTATCTCGATGACACCAGCGCGCAGATCGACGTGTATGACAGGCACAGCCGCTATCTGGTGCCCTTTGCCGCCATATCGGCGCGCGTCGCCATGCCCAGCGCGATCCCGCCCGCCATCGACGGCATCATGCGCGCCGCGGGCATGGACCCCGCCGAATACGAAGGCCGCGTCGGCGACATCCGCCGCGACGTCCAGCTTTTCAAGCGCAAGCACGGGCCCGAGCAGGGCAAGGATTATTCCGACCTCAACGACGATCAGCTGACCGACGACTATCACTACACGATCTTCCCGAACGTGTCGCTGAACGTCCATGCCGACGACGTGATGATGTTCCGCCAGCGCCCGCACGCGACCGACCCGAACAAGATGCTTTACGACATCTGGGTGCTGGAACTGGTGCCCGAAGGCGAGGAATGGCCCGAGCGTCCGAAACACCGCCGCTTCTGCCACGGCGACCGCTCGATCGGGCAGGTGCTGGACCAGGACGCATTCAACCTGCCCACCGTGCAGAAGGGCATGCAATCCGACGC
>JAPYSD010000093.1 GCA_029936705.1 Croceicoccus sp.
TTCCCACGCCGCCCATGCCAGCAACACGACCAGCAGCAATGCCGCCATCCTGGCCATCATGCTCGACCGGTACCGTCCGCTGTTTCGTCCGCGCTTCGTCATCGTGCCCGCTATGCAGGTGCCGGGCGCCTTGCGAAAGCCAAATCGCTCAGCCGCGCAGCAGCCCCGCGCCCAGCAGCAGCAGCAGCTTCACGTCCACCGCCTTGCCCTCGGCGCGGGCGCTGGCGACGAAATCCTCGATCCCGGCCAGCGGGACGCGGTGCGCGGTGATATCCTCGCCGCCGACGCCGCCGCCCTCGCCCGTTTTGGTCAGTCCGCGCGCCTGCACCAAAGTGAAACTCTCGCTCACCATGCCGGGCGAGGACCAGAATTCGCCCGCATCCTCCAGCGTCGCCGCGCGGTAGCCGGTCTCCTCCTCCAGCTCGCGCCCCGCCGCGGCCAGCGGACTCTCGTCCTCCGCCCCGTCGTCGTCGCCGATCAGCCCGGCGGGCAGCTCGATGCAGGTGCGGCCCAGCGGCACGCGATATTGCTCGACCAGCAGCACGTGGCCATCCTCCACCGCCAGGATCACCGCGGCGCGGATCGATCGTGCGCGCGATACATATTCCCAGCGGCCCCGCTGCTTCGCGACGATCCAGTCGCCTTCCCAGCGGATATGTTCAGGGGCGTCCCGGTCGGCAGTCATGCTTGTCCTCAAAGCTCGATCAGGCGATCGGGGATCTCGTTCTCGTCGTCTTCGGCGCGGGGGAAATGCTGCGCCAGCACGCGGCCCACGTGCTCCACGCCCGACACCATCGCGGCCGCGGTGCGCCCTTCCTTCAGCTCGCCCAGCATGTCGATCATCGCTTCGCCCCACACCTCGTCGGGCACCTGGCCCGCGATGGCGGCGTCGGCGACGATCTCGGCCCGGTGCTCGCGCATGGACAGATAGATCAGGATGCCGGTGCGGCCATGGGTGCGCCGCTCCGCCCCCACCTTGAAGAAGGCGACCGCGCGTTCGTGCGTGCGCTTCGTCTTGATGCGGCCGGGCACCAGGATCAGGCGGAACGGCCACCACGCCTGCACGATCATCGCCGCCGCGAACTGGAACGCGGCGAACAGCCCGGCCATCCAGAACAGCTCGGCGGGCGTATGCTCCGCGCCCCAGCCGTCGGTCAGCCGGTCCCACAGGCCGATGTAGAAATCGGCGAAGATCGCCAGCGCGGCCAGCGCCAGCAGCGAAGCCGCCGCCGCCCAGCACAGCGCGACATCCAGGTAATCGTCCGACTTCTCGGTCAGGATCGTCACGATCTCGCCCGAGGTGTGCATCTCCGCCTCGCCCACGGCGGCGGAAATGCGGCGATGATCCTCCTCGCCCAAATACACGGTCTTGGGCGTTCCGAACTTGGCCATCCTACCAGCCCCCGCTCGCGCCGCCGCCGCCGAAGCCGCCGCCGCCGCCCGAAAAGCCGCCGCCAAAGCCGCCGCCCCCGCCAAAGCCGCCGCCCCCGCCAAGGCCGCCGCCCCAGATGATCACCGGTGCGCCGCCGCGATACCGCCGCCCGCCGCGCATGCCGCGAATGACCGGGATGATGAAGAAGAACAGGAAGACCAGCAGGAAGATCACCTCGAACATGCTGATGCCGTCGCCCTCGCGCGCCTGCGCCGCTTCCTCGTTCGCGGCGGCGGCGACCTGCGCGGCCTGTTCGGGCGGCAGTTCCAGCTGCTGGATCACCGCGTCCGCGCCCGCCGCGATCCCGCCCGGCATGTCGCCCTGCTTGAAACGCGGCAGGATCTGGCGATTGATGATCAGGAACGACAGCCCGTCGGTCAGGATCGGCTCGAGCCCGTACCCCACCTCGATCCGAACCTTGCGCTCGTTCGGAGCGACGATCAGCAGCGCGCCGTCGTCCTTCTCCTCGCTGCCGATGCCCCACGTGCGGCCCAGCTGATAGCCATAGCTGGCGATGTCATAGCCCTGCAGGTCGGGCACGGTGGCGACCACGAACTGGCGCGCGGTGCGCTGCTCGAACGCGGCCAGCTTCTGCGCCAGCGCGGCTTCCTCGGCAGGCGGGATGATGTTCGCCGCATCGACGACGCGCCCCGTCAGCTTGGGAAACTCCTGCGCCAGCGCGCTCCCCGCCCCCAGGGGCGAGGCCAGCATGGCCAGCGCCAGGCCGATCGTGATGAAAAAGCGCATCATGTCCTGTCCGGATCCGCAGCCTGGGCCAGCAGATCCTCGATCCCTTCCATTCCGGTCATTACCGCCGCCTCGAACCTGCCGTCGCGGGCCAGCGGCTTCATGCGGTCGATGATCGCCTGCCGCTCCTTTGCCGAGGGGCGGATCGGCAGATCGTGCCCGGTCGACACGCCCACCAGCGAATCGCTGGGCGACACGAACACGATCGCCGCGTCGTTGCGACCCGTCGCACGTTCCCAGCCGCCATGGAACCGGCTGGTGAACCTCTCGAAGGTCTCACCCCGCAAACCGCGCGTGGTCAGCACCACGAAACGCGCCCCGCTGCGGGCCCGCGCTTCGGCCACGGCGCCGCTCAGTCGCGCTTCCTCGGCGGGGGCGAACAGGTCGATCGGGTCGATCACCCGGTCCACCCCCTGCGCATAGGCGGACGCGATGCCCGTATCCTCGGCCCCGCCCGCCTCGTCGCCCGTATAGCGGAACGCCCCGCCGCTCCATGGCAGGATGAAACCCGCCGTCAGCACGAACGCCAGCGTGAACCAGCGCCAGTGGCGCAGCGGGTGCCGGACGATGTCGCCCGGTGGTGTCAGAGCATCTCACCCAGGTCGGGCGCCTGCTCGGCATTGGGGGTCACCGCCTCGAACGGCACCATCGGTTCCGCACCGTGCACCAGCTTGGCGCCGACGATGTCGGGGAAGGTGCGGATCGTGGTGTTATACTCGCGCACCGCCTCGTTATAGTCGCGCACCGCGATGTTGATGCGGTTCTCGCTGCCTTCGACCTGGCTTTGCAGCATCTGGTAGTTGGTGATCGACTGAAGCTGGGGATACGCCTCGAAATTGGCGAGCAGGCGGCCCAGCCCCTGCGACAGCTGGCCCTGCGCCTCGGCATATTGCGCCATCTTCGCCGGATCATCCAGGTCGTCGGCGTTGATCTGGATGCTGGTCGCGCGGCTGCGCGCCTCGATCACGTCGGTCAGGATGCCGCGCTCCTGCTCGCTCGCGCTCTTGGCGACGGACGCCAGGTTGGGCAGCAACTGCGCGCGCCGGTCATAGGCGTTCTGCACGTCGGCCCAGCGCGCCTTGGCCTCTTCCTCGGCGGTGGGCACGGAATTGATGCCGCAGGCGGCCAGCATGCCGGCAAGCAGCGCCGCGATCATCAGGCGGATCGGGTTGGGCGTAATCTTGGCCATGGCGGTTCGGTTCCCCTCTGGTCGGCGGGACCGCGCGGCCACGCGGTCCCTGTCTCAGCCGATACTATAGGGCGCCCCGCCCGCTCAACAAGAGCGGACCGGGCCGCAAAATGGCATTGCCGCGCGATAAATCGCCGTTAAATCTGGGCATCCGGCCGACAGAAGGGAAATCGCTGATCCATGTTCACGGAATTCAAGAAATTCATCGCGCGCGGCAACGTGCTGGACCTGGCGGTCGGTGTCGTCATCGGCGCGGCGTTCGGCAAGATCACCACCTCGCTGACCGAGAATATCATCATGCCGCTGCTCGGCTGGATCTTCGGCACGATCGACTGGTCGAACCATTTTCTCGTGCTCGGGTCGATCCCCGCCGATTACACCGGCGATCCCACCAGCTTCGCCGCATTGAAGGAAGCGGGCGTCCCCGTCATCGGCTATGGCGACCTGATCACCCAGATCGTCAATTTCCTGCTCATCGCCTTTGCCCTGTTCCTGCTGGTGCGCAGCGCCAACAAGATCATGGAAGAGGTCGAGGAACGCATGGTCGAGGCCGACAACACCAAGGAGGAACCGACCGTTCCCACCGATCCGCAGCTCGACGTGCTCAAGGAAATCCGCGACCAGTTGAAGGCGCAGCAGGCCCCGGCAGGCTGACGCGCCGCGCAAGTGGGCGCGCGCTGCAAATTTCGCGCGCTCACTTCACATTAATTTGCGGATCGCTATATGGGTCGTGCCGGTTTCGACCGGCTATGGCGATAAATTGCGGTGTGCAATAGGCACAGCGGACCCGGGGGCAGTACCCGGCGGCTCCACCAAACCCCCTGTTATCGAGGGCTTGGTATAGGGGGCCGAACCAGGATCGACGTGTGTTGAAAGGCACTGTTTTCGCCCGGGCTGAGTAACCCGTTAAAGGCTCAAAAACCCACAAGTGCCAACGATAACGAAGCACTCGCTCTCGCTGCGTAATTCTAGGGGCTAACGCCCTGAAGTTACAAAGCTAAAGCGCGGTTGGACCCACCGGGCAACAGAAGCGGATTCCGGGGGCTCGGGGGCGGGCCTAGCAACAGAATCGCCCCCACCTTTCCCCTTTGGTTTCGACACGGTCGCGCTGCCGGATCGCGCAAGGCCCCGCAAGGGCGCCGGGCCGAGACCCGCTCGATAAGGCTAATGCGACGCTTCGGGAAACACAGCCAGTTTCGCAATGTCAGCCGGTTCGTGCTGGATGATCAGGATCGCGCCAAGCTCGGCAGCAATACCCCGCAACCGGTCCATCGAGGCTAGCGATTCTGCCCGGCTGGTGTTGAAGCTCGGCACCCCTTTGCGGCTCCAGTTTTCATGAAAATGGACTGCGTCCCCGGAAAGCAGGATCGGCCCGCTCTCGCTCAACCGCACCAGTAGCGAGCGATGACCGGGGGTGTGGCCGGGTGTCTTTAGCATCATGACCGACCCGTCGCCGAAAACATCATGATCGTAGGTCACTGCCTCGACCTTGCTGCCGCCGGTAATCCATGGAGTGAAGTTGGCCGACAGATCCTGGCGAGTGTTCACGACATCCCAGTCCCGCCGATCGATCAACAGGGTGGAATTCGGGAAATCAGCCAGCTGACCAGTATGGTCATAGTGATAATGGCTGATCCCGACGAAGTCGATTTGGGCGGGCCGTACACCCAGCGCCGCTAGCTGGCTCGTCAATCTGCGCTTCAAGCTCATGCGGTCGGTCCCGCTTTTTTCGCGATTGCCTTCGAGCGCACCCGGCAGGCCGGTATCCCACAGAAGATATTTCTCACCGCTGCGAATCAGGTAGCAGCTGTCGGTAAACGTCATGCTGCGGTCCGGATAAAGAAAGGTGTCCGAATAATCGTCGAGGTTCCCGACTTCGATCGTGCCGCAGTCGAGCCGCCAGATCTCGACGGAGCGGTTCTCGGCAGCGACCGCGCTGCCGGAAAAGCAAATGACCAGCGCATTGAGCGCAAGAAGGAGTAAATTCCTGGTCATGGGTTTTCCGCCCTTCTCTTCCCCGTGCGAGCCAGTCAGGCTTATGGATTAGGCTACTCTTGCCTGGTGTTGCAATGGCAGCTTCCCAGGACCTTTGCGCCGTTCAGACAAAAGTCTCTTGCCCCTGAAAGCAGTCGCGGCCCTTTCAGGAGGCGCCCGCCGTTTAATTGTCCTACACTTCCCACACGTCCTAGGGCCCCGGGGCAGGCCGCCGTGGCCCACCCGCTCTTTCACCTCGTCGATTTCTCCCGGCACCCATGGTGTCAACCAGCACGCGAAAACCCGCGCAAGTTCGCGGGTTTGGGCAGGGTGACAGCCGTTGTAGGAAGTGTCGCCTGTGTCAACCGCCCGAAATGCCCGAAATGCGCCGGGGAGCCTGTAAGCCGGGTTCTGTCATGCGAGCGGTATGTGAAACACCAGCCCCGCAAGGGCAGCCATTCATCTAGGCCCTGCGTTGCCGCAAGGCTCAAGCAACCAACCCGGGCGGTCACGGGGCGAAACACCCCTGCCCAAACCAAACGGCCGGGCGCGCCGCCCCTATTCGGTCTTGCTCCGGATGGGGTTTGCCATGCGGTTCGTGTTGCCACGTCCCCGGTGCGCTCTTACCGCACCCTTTCACCCTTGCCTGTGGTTCGAAAACCCATCGGCGGATTGCTCTCTGTGGCACTGTCCCTCGGCTTCGGACGTGCCGCCCATGCGGACGGCCGTTTCCTCGCCGGGCGGGCGTTACCCGCCATCCTTGTTTCGTGGAGCCCGGACTTTCCTCGTACGGGTTTCCCCGACGCGGCTGCCCGGCTCCCCGGCGCAAACGCGTCTGTAACGCCAAACGCGGCCCGCACAAGCGGAACCCGAGCGTGAAGCCTCTATATGGGTGCCGCTATCTCGTCAGGCCGCGATCGCGGTCCAGCAGCAGCGCGAACAGCATCGCCCGGATCTCGCCGTCGACGATCCCGTCGACGCATTCGGGCCGAAAGCGCCGCTGGAACGCGCGCACTGCCGCATGGCCGTCGGCGATGTCGTATCCGAACCGCTCCAGCGCAAGGAAGAACGCGCCGTCGTTCTCGAACGGGTCGCCCAGCTTGATGTCGGGCCGAGGCAGCGCCAGCCGGTGCTTCGCCAGCCGGGCCCAGTCGAACAGCTCGCCCGGGTCGCTCTTGCGCTGCGGGGCCACGTCGGAATGGCCCACGATATTGGCGCGCGGAATGTCGTGCCGCTTCATGATGTCGGAAAGCATGATGCACAGCGTTTCCATCTGCGGCTCGGTAAAGGGTTCGTAGCCCCAGGTGTGGCCCGGATTGTCCAGTTCGATCCCGATGCTGGACGAATTCACGTCGGTATTGCCGCGCCAGTACGACACCCCGGCATGCCAGGCGCGCTGCTCCTCGTCGACCAGGCGGACCAGTTCGCCCTTGCGCGTGATGCAGTAATGCGCGCTGACCGACGAGCCGGGATCGCACATCTTGCCGATCGCATCCTCGACATCGCGCATGTCGGTGTAGTGCAGCACGACCATGGTGATCGGCATGCTGCGGGCGTTGAAATTGGGCGACGGGCAATCGCGGACCTGCGGCAGGTCGTCGCCCGGCCTCGCCATCCCGTCAGCCACGGGGCAGGATGGCGCCCAGCACCAGCGCACCGCCGGTGGCGCCGTCAGGGGTCAGCGCGTGCTGTACCCCGCCGCCGCAATCCTGCGCGATCAGCCGCACCAGCATGGCCGGCGCCGTGTGGGCAGACAGGTCGTCCATCGCGATCTCTCCCTCCAGCGCGCGGCCCACGTCCTTGTCGAACGCGATGCGCGCGCCTTCGGACCGGACCGCGATCTCGTAGGATCCGTCGCGCTCCTCTGCCGCGATAGCCAGCGTGCCGCCGCGCGGCAGCGCGTCGATCCCGATCAGCGCATAGTTGAGCAGGACCTTGGCCGCGGGCTTGGACAGCTCGGTCACCGATACCGCCCATTGCACGTCGATGTCGCGCCCCTCTGCGGCCTGCGCCTTGACCAGCTCCTCGATCTCCGCCGCGGGAAGCAGCGAATCGAACCCGCCCGCAGCGCCGAACGCCAGGCGAAAGAAGCGCAGCCGCGTCGCCGTCCGCCGGGCGCCCTGCGCCAGCAGGTCGATGCACTGCTCGCGCATCTTGGGATCGGTTTCGTCGACCAGCAACTCGATGCCGTTCGCCATGCCGCCCACCGGCGACAACAGGTCGTGGCAGAGGCGAGAAGCGATCAGGCTCGTCAATTGGATGGAATCTGTAGTCATTACAGGCATTCAGCGCTTTCGGTCATGAAAGACTGCCATAACCGCATCGGCCGCACCGCGAAAGCACAATGGCCGCCCTTCCACGGGGAATGGGCCGGGCGGCGTCAGTTTTCGGGCGATCCGG
Organism: Croceicoccus sp.; assembly: GCA_029936705.1. Lineage (GTDB taxonomy): Bacteria > Pseudomonadota > Alphaproteobacteria > Sphingomonadales > Sphingomonadaceae > Croceicoccus. The sequence goes on from JAPYSD010000093.1 coordinate 7,743, forward strand.
GCACCAATCGCGGCGTGACGGGCGCAAATCCGGCGGGACCGCTGATGAACCAGCCGATTTCGCCCTGCGGCGTGCCGATCGCCCAGACCTTGCCGTCGCGCGCCGCCTGCGTCGCGTCCGTTGCAGAGGGCCGGGGCGGCCCGGCGGGATGGGAATGGTAATAGCCGATCAGTACGGGCCCGCCTTCCCTCTGTGTCCGGTAGGCGGCCAAAAGGCGGGCGGGATCGACCTCGAAATGGCGGAGCGGGTCGGCCGCGACATTGGCGGCCGCGACATAGCTGTCGATGCGCCAGTCCTTGCCCAGCAGCAGGCCGCACGCTTCCTCGGGCATGGCCCGGCGCGCGGCGGCGGTCATGGCGTCCACGACGGTTCTTGTCACGATGAGATACGGCACCCATCTTGCCTAGCATGGGGGACAGGACGATCGCCATCGCGGATGATGATGCCGAGGACGACGGCGCGGAAACGATCGAGGGGATCGTGCCGCCCGGCGAACGGCTCGACAAGGCGCTGAGCCACGCCAGCGGCCTGTCGCGCGAACGGGTCAAGGCGCTGATCGCACAAGGCGCCGTCAGCCTGGATGGCCAGGTCGTGACCTCGGGTTCGGCGAAGGCCGGCAGCGAAACGCCCTTCGTCATCGCGGTGCCCGCCCCCGCTCCGGCCGCAGCCTCGCCGCAGGACATTCCGCTAACGATCATGTTCGAGGACGAGCACCTGATCGTCATCGACAAACCGGCGGGGATGGTGGTGCATCCCGCCGCGGGCAATCCCGACGGCACGCTGGTCAATGCGCTGCTGCATCACTGCGCGGGACAGCTGTCAGGCATCGGGGGCGTGGCGCGTCCCGGCATCGTGCACCGGATCGACAAGGACACGTCCGGCCTGCTGGTCGCCGCCAAGTCCGACATCGCGCACGAGGGGCTGGCGCGCCAGTTCGCCGATCACTCGATCGACCGCGCCTATCGCGCCGTGGTCAAGGGCAGGCCGATGCCGCCAGCGGGCACGGTCGAAGGGCGGATCGGACGTAGCAGCAAGGACCGCAAGAAGATGGCGGTGCTGGACGACGGCGACAACCGCGGCAAGCACGCGATCACGCATTTCCGGACGTTGGAAACGCTGAATGGCGCCACGCTGGTCGAATGCATGCTGGAAACGGGCAGAACTCACCAGATCCGCGTTCACATGTCGTCAATCGGTCATGCGCTATTAGGGGACCCTGTCTATGGGCGCTCCGATTCCCGATTCCGACCGATTCTCAATCGGCTATCCTTTCACCGGCAGGCTCTTCATGCGGCAATGCTGGGTTTCGACCATCCGGTCAGCGACAAAAGGATACAATTCTCCAGCCAGATTCCGTGCGACATGGCGGAACTGATCGAAGAACTCGCTCGTTCAAAGTGAGAAATTAGGCGGGAAAAGCGGGGGAAACGCGCCTATACGGATGATGTGGCCATGGATTGGGGATGCCCAGACGGGGTCCCGCGACTCTGGCCGACGCAAGGAAAGGTTACAGGACGTGACGAACACCAGACCCACCGTTCCGGCCCTCGGCGGCGAGCAAAGCCTCAACCGCTATTTGTCGGAAATCAAGAAATTCCCAGTGCTTACGGCTGAGCAGGAATACATGCTCGCCAAGCGCTATGCCGAACACGAAGACCCCGAGGCCGCGGCCCAGCTGGTCACCAGC
>JAPYSD010000094.1 GCA_029936705.1 Croceicoccus sp.
GCTGGGCGGTGCCGGACGGCGTGCCCTTCTACCAGGGCGACGTGGCCGATGCCGAACTGGTGCGGCGCATCCTGGCCGAGCACGAGATCGGGGCGATCATGCATTTCGCCGGATCGATCATCGTGCCCGAATCGGTCGAGAATCCGCTGAAATATTACGACAACAACACGGGCAAGAGCCGCGCGCTGATCCAGTCCGCGGTGGAGGCGGGGATCCCGCATTTCATCTTCTCGTCCACCGCCAGCGTCTATGGCGAGGCGGAGGCGAAGCCCCTGTCGGAAGACGATCCGATCCAGCCCTTCAACCCCTATGCCATGTCCAAGGCCATGACCGAGCGCGTGCTGGCTGATACCGCCAAGGCGCATGACATGAACTATTGCGTGCTGCGTTATTTCAACGTCGCGGGCGCCGATCCGCAGGCGCGCAGCGGCCAGTCGGGCGTGGGTTCGACCCACCTGATCAAGGTCGCGCTGGAAGCGGCGCTGGGCAAGCGCAGCGAGGTCGCGGTGTTCGGGCTGGACTATCCGACGCGCGACGGCACCGGCATTCGCGACTATATCCATGTCAGCGACCTGGCCGCCGCCCATGTCCACGCGCTGGAGGCGCTGGCGGCAGAGCCGAAGCGCAACCTCACCATGAATGTCGGCTATGCCAAGGGATTCTCGGTGCTCGAGGTGCTGGACGCGGTGGACCGCGTGGTCGGCAAGAAGGTAGCCCGCCGCATGGAAGGGCGCCGCGCGGGCGACGTTCCCGCGCTGCTGGCGGACAATTCGCGGCTGCTCGCCACCACGCCCTGGACGCCCGAGCATGACGACCTTGAACAGATCATCGCCGATGCGCTGCGCTGGGAAACGAAGCTGCAGGCCATGCGCGAGGCGGAAAAGACCCGCGAAAACGCCTGATTCTCGCGGCGGGGCAGGGGGCGATCCGCTTTTCCACGCTTGACTCGGCGGGCCGCCGCCCGTAACGGCCCACCCTTGATTTTCGCCCGCCCGCGCCCGATCTCGCGCAGCAGGCGGGGCACACACGCTTATACCGGATTGATACCATGAAGATTCGCAACAGCCTCAAGTCGCTGAAGAACCGTCATCGCGACAACCGCGTGATCCGTCGTCGCGGCCGCACCTATGTGATCAACAAGACCGTCCGCAAGTTCAAGGCCCGCCAGGGCTGAGGCTGCACCGCGGTTCCCGGTTCGGAACCGCGCTTCAGCCTGCGTCTGGCAGGTCGTTCTTGCAGATGAACCGGAAACCCGTCCGCAACGTCGCTTTCGACGTCGGGCGGGTTCTGTTTCGTTGGGACATGACCTGCCTTTACGGCGAGATGATCGACGATCCGGCAGAGCTGGAATACGTCCTTTCGCATGTCGTCACCGAAGAGTGGCATTTCGAGCACGATTCGGGGCGCGACCTGGCCGAGCTGGTGACAGAGCGCAAGCTGCTGTTCCCCCGGCACGGCGCGGTGATCGACGCCTATGCCGAGCGCTTCCTCGAATCGATTCCCGGCCCCGTTCCCGGTTCGCACGAGCTGGTGGCCGAGCTGGACGAACGCGGCGTGCCGCTGTTCGCGATCACCAATTTCGCCAGCGAGTTCTGGGCCCGGTTCCGCCCGGACCAGCCGGTGTTCGATCATTTCCGCGACATCGTCGTGTCGGGCATCGAGAAGCTGGCCAAGCCCGCGCCCGCGATCTTCGAACTCGCGGCGAGCCGCTTTGGCATCGACCCTGCCGAGACCCTGTTCATCGACGACAACGACGCAAACATCGCGGCGGCCGAGCGGCTGGGCTGGCAAGTGCATCTTTTCCGGGATGCTTCCGCGCTGCGTGACGATCTGGCGCAGCGGGGATTGATCGCCGCCTGATCTTTTCGTGCTGCTGCGCCCGCGCTAGAGCCTTCACCGCATGACCCGTTTCACCGTCAACGACCGGCCGGTCCAGTTCCTGATGGATCCCGAGACGCCCCTGCTGTGGGCGCTGCGCGACGCGGCCAATCTGACGGGCACCAAGTACGGCTGCGGCAATGGCGACTGCGGCGCCTGCACCGTCATCATCGACGGCGAGGCGATCCGGTCCTGCCTGGTCAGCATCGCCGAGGTCGAGGGCCGGTTCGTCACCACCATCGAGGCGCTGTCGGGCGACCGGTCGCATCCGCTGCAGCAGGCGATGGTGGCCGAGGGCGCAATCCAGTGCGGGTTTTGCACCCCCGGCTTCGTCATGGCGGGCGCGGCGCTCCTGGCGCGCAATCCGCGCGCGGGCCGGGACGAAATCGCGCAGGCGGTGCGCAATCTGTGCCCCTGCGGTGCCGGACCGCGCATCATTCGCGCCATCGAGCGTGCGGGCCGCGCCATGCGGCGGCGCGAGAACCTGGAAACCCTGCCCGCGCCCGGCATCGATCCGGCGGAAGCGGCGCAGACCGTACCCGCGATCAGCGCGGCCCCTGCCGAACCCACGGAGAGCGAACCATGAAGGCCACCATCTGGCACAATCCGAAATGCGGCACCTCGCGCAAGACCCTGGCCATTCTCGAGGAAACGCCGGGCGTCGAGGTCGAGGTCGTCGAATATCTCAAGACCCCGCCCAGCGCCGCCAAGCTGGCGCAGCTCTACCGCGATGCAGGGATCAGCCCGCAGCAGGGTCTGCGCCTGCGCGGCACCGATGCCGCGGAGCGCGGCCTGCCGGACGCGGATGACGCGGCGGTGCTGGCCGCGATGGAGGCGGAGCCGATCCTGATCGAACGCCCGCTGGTAGAGACGGAAAAAGGCACACGCCTGTGCCGTCCGCAGGAAAAAGTGCACGAGATCCTGTGAAATCCCGGAACCGTCGGTGCGATGTCGGTTTATGATCAAATCACCGATGCAAACTTGCAATAGGGTCCCGCATTTGCCACGCAGCGTGCAGGACACACAGATAGCCTCGCGAGGGCACAGCATTTCATGAATGGTACCGAATTGGCGGAAAGGTCCGCGGTTTCCCGCGCGAAACGGCGGATCGGGCACAAGCTCGGACCCTGGGCCGTGTTCTTCAAGGGCTTCATCCAGCACCCGGTCATGGTCGGATCGATCATCCCGTCGTCGCGCTTCACCATCAATCGCATGCTGGCGCGGACCGACTGGGACCGCTGCAAGCTGTTCGTCGAATATGGCCCGGGCGTCGGCACGTTCTGCCAGCCCGTGCTGGACCGGCTGCGGCCCGATGGCTCGCTGATCGTGATCGACACCAACCCGCTCTACATCGACTACCTCAACCGCACGATCCACGATCCGCGTTTCACCGCGGTGCTCGGCTCTGCCGCCGATGTAGAGAAGATCGTGAAGGATCGCGGGCATGACGGGGCGGACTACGTGCTGTCGGGGCTGCCGTTCTCGACCCTCCTCGACGGGGTGGGTCCGGCGATCGTCGATGCCACGCACCGCGTGCTGAACACTGGCGGCGCGTTCCTGGTCTATCAGTTCTCGGCCGCGGCGCGCGATTTCATGGCGAAGCGCTTCGACCGCATCGATTCGGATTTCGAGCCGCTGAACGTCCTGCCCTGCAAGATGTTCTGGGGCCACAAGGACTGAACGGTCCTTCCGGCGGTCAGGCCGCCGGTGCGGGGGCAAGCTGGCGCCATGCCGCGGTCAGCACTGCGGCGCTCACCAGCGAGAATGCCGCCGCGACCAGGCTGCCGAACAGCGCCACGGTGATCGCGCCCGCCCTGGCCCCGCCGACCAGCGCCATAAGCGCCGCCGGAACGCTGGTCGCGACCAGGTAGATCACCGTCGTCGCCAGCAGCAGCAGCACGAAGAACAGCAGCAGCCGCGACGCGTTGCCGCGCGTGGTCTTCCAGCTTGCGATGATCGCCTCGAACGGATTGCGCACGCCGCCTGCCGCCACGATGGGCGATATCAGCATGGTGCGGGCATAGATCCACATCGCCAGCGCCAGCGCGGGGATCAATGCCAGCCCCATCACCGCGTCGCCGCCGATGGCGGCAAAGGGCAGCAGGATCAGCAGCATGCCCAGCCCGACGCCCGCGCCGACCACCAGCTGCGCGGCGATCATCGTGGGCAGCGCCTTCAGCCCGCGCGCGATGGATTCCCTGACGCTGGGCCGTCCGCTGCCCGCGAGCAGCGCGATGATCGCCAGCAGCCCCGCGCCTTGCGCGACGAAGCCGAGCAGGACCAGCGGCCACCAGCTGGCATAGATGTCCATCAGCGCCTTGCCCGCGGCCTCGCCTTCTAGCCCCGGGGCGGGTTCGGGCAGGATGAAGTCCACCGCCAGCTGCGGCAGCAGGAAGAACAGCCCCGCCATCACCAGCAGCAGTTGCCGATTGGCGCGGATCACCCCTGTCGCGCTTTTCCACGCGGCATTGGCATCGAAGCGGGTGCGCGGGGCCGAAGGTCCGGCAGGGGGCAGGTTGACGCTCATGGGGCTTGATTTGGCATGGCATTCGGGTCCACGCAACGCGCATGGCCAGCCAAAGTGCGAACAATGACGCTCCGCCCCCCGACACGCCGGGACGGGCCGATATCGAATGGCGCCGCGAAACCGGCCAGGTTCCCTATCGCGACGCGCTGGCAGAGATGGAGGAGCGCAACCGCGCCATTCACGCAGGCACGGCGAGCGAGCTGATCTGGCTGCTCGAACATCCGCCGGTCTATACCGCGGGCACCAGCGCGAAGGAGAGCGACATGCTCGACCCGCGCTTCGACGTGGTGCAGGCGGGGCGCGGCGGGCAGTTCACCTATCACGGGCCGGGCCAGCGCATCGGCTACGTGCTGCTCGACCTGACGCGCCGGGCGCGCGACGTGCGCGGCTTCGTCCACGCGCTGGAAGGCTGGGTGATCGGGGCGCTGCGCGATTTCGGAGTGGAAAGCTGGCGCGCCGAAGGGCGCATCGGCATCTGGACGCGCGACATCGACGGGCGCGAGGCGAAGATCGGCGCGATCGGCGTGCGGGTGCGGCGCTGGGTGACGATGCACGGTTTCTCGGTCAACCTGTCCCCTGACCTGACGCATTTCACCGGCATCGTGCCCTGCGGGATCAGCGAATATGGCGTGACCAGCCTGCACCGGCTGGGGCTGAACGTCAGTGCCGAACAATTCGACCGCGCGCTGCTGATGCATGGGCAGGAATTCCTGGCCGCGCTGGACCGCGCCTGTCCCAGCGACTAGCGATTGGGGCGATGAAACCCTTGCGAATCACTCCTGTTTTGACAGGCGCGGCCCTGACGGGCGCGCTGCTGCTGGCCGCCTGCAACACAGAGCCCGAGCGTTCGGCCAACGACACCCGCGACGCGGGCGGCGAAGTGCTGGAAGGCACGATCAGCGACGACATGATCCACTACGACCAGCTCCGCTCGCAGGGCGTTCCGGCCGAGGTCGAGGATACGGACGGCACTACGGACGGCGCTGACGCCGACGCGTCGCAGCCCGCTGACGAGGCTGCATCCCGCAAGGAACCGCCCGCTCCCGAGGCTGAAGCCGCCGAATAAGCGGCCCGATCCGCCATGGACACTGCCGACACGCGTTTTGCCCGGCTGGCGCGGCTGGGCATGCTGGTGCTGGCCAACGCGGTGCTGGCGATGGGGCCGTGGCTGGTGCGGCTGGCGGATACCGGGCCGGTGGCGGCGGGGTTCTGGCGGCTGACGCTGGCTCTGCCGGTGATAGCCCTGTTCGCCTGGCGCGAACCTGCGGGCAAGGCGCCGCTGGGGCGCATCGGCCTGTTGCTGGTGGCGGGCGCGGGCGTGTTCTTTGCGCTCGACCTTGCCGCCTGGCACCTGGGGATCGAGCGGACGCGGCTGGGCAATGCGTCCCTGTTCGGCAATTCGGGCAGCGTGATCCTGATCGCATGGGGGCTGATCGCCGCACACAAGAGCCCGCGCGCGGCCGAGATCGCGGCGGTCGCGGCGGCGCTGATCGGCGCGTTCCTGCTGATGGACGGATCGCTGCAGATCTCGCACGAGAATCTGCTGGGCGACCTGTTCGCGCTGCTGGCGGGCGTGTTCTATGCGTTCTACCTGCTGATGCTGCGCAGCGTGCGGGCGCGGCTGGGATCGTGGAGCATGCTGGTGCTGGTGATCCTGGCGGGTGCGCCGATCCTGCTGGCGGTCTCGCTGTCGCTGGGCGAGGCGGTGATGCCGCATGACTGGACGCCGCTGCTGGTGCTGGCGATGAGCAGCCAGGTCGTGGGGCAGGGGCTGCTGATCCGTTCGCTGTCCTGGTTCAGCCCGCTGGTGATCGGTCTGGCGCTGCTGACCCAGCCCGCGCTGGCGGCGCTCAGCGGCTATCTGGCGTTCGGGGAAGGGCTGTCGGTCCAAGACATGATCGGCATGGCGCTGATGGGCGCGGCGCTGGCACTGGCGCGCGCGTCGGAGCCGAAGGTGCGGGCGCCCGGGCCCTAGCGCAAGTGGCGCAGGAACCGGCGGTGGCGTTCGTGCACCTCGACCAGGTCGGGGCCGGATAGAGCCGATTCGACCTGCGCCAGCAGGCGGGCGCCTTCCTCGCGCAATACGGCGAGGCGGCTGTCGCTGCTGACCGCGTCGGCGCAATTCTCCAGCGCGGCGAACATGCACAGGCTGGCCTTGCGGCTGGTCGCCACCGCCGATCGCGATGCGCCGAAGCCCGCCGCGACATAGCCCGCAAAATCGGTGGTCAGCGGGATCACCCGCGCCTCGTCCGGATCGACCTTTTCATCGTCGTTCGCCGATTCGTGCAGTACCCGCGTGCCCAGTTCCGCCGTGGCGGCGCCGATCCAGTGCAGCGCGGTCATCGCGGTGAACGGGTCGTTGATGCCCGGCGATAGCGCGCGCAGGGCGATCTCGACCAGCTCGTCCAGCAGGAACAGCAGGTCCTGCGTCGGCGTGCGCAAACCCGACAGCACGAAGCAGTTGCGCACCTTCTTCAGGATCTTCTCGTCGTGCTCCATCCCGTGCAGGCCCGCCAGCGAGCGCGGCGGATGGATGAAATCGCCTGCCTCGACGAACAGCACGATGCGGCCTTCCTGGTCCCTGGCGATGTCGTCCAGCCCGTCGAAATCGATGATCTCGATATAGCCGGCACGCTCGGCGCGGACTTTCTGGTCGGTCTCGATCTCGGGCCAGTCGATGCCTTCGCCTTCATGCGGAAAGCGCCGCTGGATCTGCCGGATCAGCCGCTTGCCGATGTCTTCCAGCACGGTGTTGATGCGGATCGAATCGGGCACGTGGTTGAGGAAGAAGACCAGCACGCCGATCGACGACAGCATCATGCCGATGGCGACCAGCAGCGACAATTGCGGCACGAAGCCGGGGGTCGGATCGCCGGTGAAGATCGTCGCGGCCGATTCGTCTTCCTGCCGCACGACGCGCAGCACCATCACCGTGTAAACGAAGGTGCCGATGAAGGTCGCAAGGCTGAGCTGGTTGCCCTTGTCCTCCATGAAGTTCGACAACAGGCGCGGGCCATAGGTGCCGCTGGCATAGGACACCGCGACGATGGTGATCGAGAATACGGTCGCCGCCACGCCGATGGTGCTGCCCGCGATCACCTGCAGCATGTTGCTGGCGCCGCTGGGACGTGCGGGGATCAGCCACTTGCTGCTGGTGAGGAAATCCGACGCGATGCTGCGGTCGAGCGCGATCGTGCCCAGCGCCAGGAAGAAGGCGAGGATCGAGAAGATCGCCGGATAGAACCAGTAGCTGGCGTTTATCCGGCTCCAGAGCGAGAGCAGGCGGGCGGTCATCGATCAGATGAACGCGCCGCGCCGCTTTCGGGTCCGGGCGCGCCTATTCGCCGGTTCCGAAGACCGCCGTTTCGCGCAGGCCGGTGCTGTCGATCCGCCCGCGGTGCATGCCGGGCGTGTTGAATGCGAACGCCGTGCTGCCGTCGGGCGCGGCAACGATCACGCCGCCGTCGCCGCCCAGCTCGCCGACCTCGCCAATGACATGGGTCGCGGCCTGTTCGGCCGTCTCGCCCTCGAACCGCATGCGGGCGCAGATCTCGTGCGCGACGCCCAGGCGGATGAAATATTCGCCTGCGCCTGTGGCCGAGATCGCGCAGGCGCGGTCGTCGGCATAGGTGCCCGCGCCGATCACCGGCGAATCGCCCACCCGGCCCCAGCGCTTGCCGGTCAGCCCCCCGGTCGAGGTGGCGGCAGCGACATGGCCGCTGGTATCGACCGCGACGGCGCCCACGGTGCCGTATTTGAGGTCGGCGTCGAACCAATCCTCGCCGCTGGCGACGCGGTCGCGGAATTCCTGCCACTGGCGGCGGCGTTCCCCGGTCGCGAAATAGGAGGGATCGACCTGTTCGAGGCCCTGTTCCTTCGCAAAGACATTCGCGCCGTCATGGGCAAGGAACACGTGCGGGCTGTGTTCCATCACCGCGCGCGCGGCGGTGACGGGGTTCTTGGTGGTCAATATGCCCGCAACCGCACCCGCTTTCCGCGTCGCGCCGTCCATGATCGCGGCGTCGAGTTCGTTCTTCCCCTCGAAGGTGAAGACCGCGCCGCGGCCCGCGTTGAACAGCGGGTCGTCTTCCAGCACCATCACCGCGGCCTGCACCGCGTCCATCGACGTGCCGCCACGGCTGAGCACCTCACCGCCCGCTTCCAGCGCCTTGTCGAGCGCGGCGCGATATTCGGCCACCTGTTCGGGGGAATAGCGATCGGGCGTCAGGACGCCTGCGCCGCCATGGATGGCAAGCGACCAGCGGGGGGTATCGGTCATATTATCCTCTTGTGCGGCGGCCGGGGCGGCCAGCAGCGCCGCCGTGGCGGCGGCTGTGATAACGGGGGCGATCAGGCGCGTCAGCGACTTGCGGGCCATCGAATCACGCCCGCCCCAGGTCGCCCTTGCCGATGGTGCCCGATGCCATCTCGATCATCTTGTCGAGGCTCTGCTTCGCCTTCAGCCGCAGGCCTTCCTCGATCTCGATCCGGGGTTCGAGGTCGCGCAGCGCGACGTAGAGCTTCTCCATCGTGTTGAGCGCCATGTAGGGGCAGATGTTGCAGTTGCAGTTGCCGTCGGCCCCCGGCGCGCCGATGAAGTTCTTTTCCGGTAGCGCCAGTTCCATCTGGTGGATGATATGCGGCTCCGTCGCGACGATCAGCGTGTCGCCTTCCATCGTCTTGGCGAACTGCAATATGCCGCTGGTCGACCCGACGTAGTCGGCATGGTCGACGATATGCGGCGGGCATTCGGGATGCGCGGCGATCGGCGCATCGGGGTGCTGTTCCTTCAGCTTGAGCAGCTCGGTCTCGCTGAAAGCCTCGTGCACGATGCACACGCCGGGCCACAGCAGCATGTCGCGGCCGAACTTGCGGTTGAGATAGCCGCCCAGGTGCCGGTCGGGGCCGAAGATGATCTTCTGGTCCTCGGGGATCTGGGCCAGGATCGTCTCGGCCGAGGAAGAGGTCACGATC
>JAPYSD010000095.1 GCA_029936705.1 Croceicoccus sp.
CGTCAATTGCGGCGGGGCCTCGATGGCGGGCGGCGCGGTCCCGCGCCGGATCGAAGAAGGGCTGCGCTCTACCGCGGCGCATAGCACGCTGACGCTGGGCGATGCCGATTCCACCGCGGTCGAGCCGGACGGACGGCTGGGCGGCGGGGTCAAGACCGTCACCTTCGACCGCGAACGGGCGCAGGGCGCGCAGATCATGATCGCCAGCCACGACGGCTATGTCGCGCGGCACGGCCTCTATCACGAACGGCGCCTGGCGCTGGCCGACGACGGATCGATCCTGGAGGGGCAGGACGCGTTGATGCCGCGCGGCAAACGGGCGCGGCGCGGCAGCCATAATTTCGCGATACGCTTCCACCTGGGCGCCAATGTCGCGGCCGATCACGTGGTCAAGACCGAGGATGGCGGCAGCGGCGCGATGCTGGCGCTGCCCGACGGTTCGATCTGGCAGTTCCGCGTGGACGAGCCGGGCCTCGCGATCGAGGACAGCCTGTGGGTCGACAGCGGCGGCCAGCCGCGCCAGACCCTGCAGCTGGTCGTCACCGGCGACGTCGGGCGCGAGGGCGACATGGTGCATTGGTCGCTGCGCAAGATGGGCTGACAGGTCAACAGCTGGCGCGCTGCGCTTTTTCGGGGTTATCGCCGGGTTGATGAACGCGCGCCACGCGCCTAAGCGCACGCGCATGAAAGGCGCACGCGCGCCGCTGTCATGAAAGCTGCGATCCATGGAAAATCCCGTCACCGTCCGCCGCGCCCTGCTGTCCGTTTCCGACAAGACCGGGCTGGTCGATCTGGGCAAGGCGCTGGCCGCCCGTAACGTCGAGCTGGTGTCGACCGGCGGCACGGCCAAAGCCCTGCGCGAGGCTGGCCTGGCGGTGAAGGACATCTCGGACCTGACCGGCTTTCCGGAAATGATGGATGGCCGGGTCAAGACGCTGCACCCCAAGGTCCACGGCGGCCTGCTGGCGGTGCGCGACGACCCAGAGCATGCGCGGGCAATGGAAGAGCACGAGATCGGCGCGATCGACCTGGTCGTCGTCAATCTCTATCCCTTCGTCGAGACGGTCGCCAAGGGTTCGGACCGCGACGAGATCATCGAGAATATCGACATCGGCGGCCCGTCGATGGTGCGCAGCGCCGCCAAGAACCACGCCTATGTCTCGATCGTGACCGATCCGGCCGACTACGCCGCGCTTATTACGGAGCTGGACGCGGGAGAGGGTGCCACAGGTTACGGCTTCCGCAAGATGCTGGCGGCCAAGGCCTATGCCGCGACGGCGGCCTACGATTCCGCGATCAGCCAGTGGTTCGCCTATGCCGACCAGCAGATGAAATTCCCGCCGCGCCGCACCATGGCCTCTAAACTGGTCACCACGCTGCGCTATGGCGAGAACCCGCACCAGGAAGCCGCGCTTTACCTGCCCGAGGGGCCGCATGCCGTCGGCCTGCCGCAGGCCGAGCAGATCCAGGGCAAGGAACTGTCCTACAATAATTACAACGACGCCAATGCCGCGCTGGAACTCGTCGCCGAATTCGCCGACGGCCCGCCGACCGTGGTGATCGTGAAGCACGCCAATCCCTGCGGCGTGGCGGTCGGCGAAACGCTGGCAGAGGCATGGGACAAGGCGCTGGCCTGCGATTCGGTGTCGGCGTTCGGCGGCATCGTCGCGGTGAACCGCCCGCTCGACGGGGCGACCGCCGAAAAGATCGCGCAGATCTTTACCGAGGTCGTGGTCGCTCCCGGCGCGGACGAGGCGGCGCGCACCATCTTCGCGCGCAAGAAGAACCTGCGCCTGCTGATTGTGCCCGGCCTGCCCGATCCGCGCCGCCGCGGTGTCAGCCAGGTGGTGATCGCGGGCGGGCTGCTGGTGCAGGACCGCGATTTCGCCCATGTCGATCCCAGCCAGCTTAAGGTCGTGACGAAGCGCGAGCCGACCGACCAGGAGCTGAAGGACTGCCTGTTCGCGTGGACGGTCGCGCGGCACGTGAAGTCGAACGCCATCGTCTATGTTAAGGACGGCCAGACCGCGGGCATCGGCGCGGGCCAGATGAACCGCCGCGATTCTGCGCGCATCGCCGCGGTCAAGGCGAAGGAAGCCGCCGACACCTATGGGTGGAGCGAACCGCTGACGGTCGGCAGCGCGGTGGCATCGGACGCGTTCTTCCCCTTCGCCGACGGCCTGCTGTCCGCGGCCGAGGCAGGCGCCACGGCCGTCATCCAGCCCGGCGGATCGATCCGCGACGACGAGGTGATCGCCGCCGCCAACGATGCAGGGCTAGCCATGGTCTTCACCGGGATGCGCCATTTCCGCCATTGATCGGCAGCGCACCGCGTCGCGCCGATTGCCAGATGAACGGCGCACGACAGCGCCGTTCACGCTTTTTTCAGCGGGCAGCGTGTACAACCGGTAAACATATCGAAGATCGAACCGAAAGCAGTCTTATGAACATCCTTGCAGCCATCATGCGCGACCGGGCCATGCTCCGGAACCTGTCCATCGGCTTTGCCATTGGCGCTGGCGGGCTGTTTGCTACAACCGGTTTCCCGATCGCGACGCAGGCCATCGCCGCCGCTTTCGTATAAGGAGCGGACCCTGAACAAGCACGTCCCCCTTCTCGCCATCGGCGCTGCCTTGCTGGCAGCCAGTCAGATCCCCGCACTTGCCGAGGAACCGGTCCGGACCCCTGTCGCCAAGCTACAGGTCAAGGAAACCGGCGATACCCGCACCGCGATCTTTGCCGGCGGCTGCTTCTGGGGCGTAGAGGCCGTGTTCAGCCATGTCGACGGCGTGAAAAGCGCGGTTTCCGGCTATCACGGCGGCAGCAAGGCGGATGCGGACTATCGCAAGGTAAGCCGCGGCGGAACCGGTCATGCCGAGGCAGTGCGCGTGACCTATGATCCCGCCAAGGTCAGCTATGACGAGCTGCTGCGCATCTATTTCGCGGTCGTGGCCGATCCGACCCAGCTGAACCGCCAAGGACCTGACATGGGCCGCCAGTATCGCAGCGCCATCGTTCCGACGACCCCGGCGCAGGAGCGGGTCGCGCGTGCCTATATCGCTCAGCTGGACGATGCCGGATTGTGGTCGAAGCCGATCGTGACAAGGATCGAGGCGCAGAAGAACTTCTACCCTGCCGAGGATTATCACCAGGACTTCGCGGTGAAGAACCCGCGCCATCCCTATATCATGCGCTGGGACGCGCCCAAGGTCGAAGCACTGCAGGCGCTGTTCCCCCAGGACTATCGCGCTTCCTTCCAGCGAGGCTGATCCGCGTGCGGGCGGGCTACGCGCCCGGCGCGCCACGCAAAACCTTGCCATGCGGCCCGGCGGCCCATATTTCAGGGCGCACGCATGGCTGACGACACCCACACCATCGACGACCATTCGGGTCACGGACACGAGGAGCATTCCGGCCAGTCGCTGCTACGCGCGGCGCGCGCCGCGCTGACCGACGCGGGCGAGCAGTGGACCGACATGCGCAGCGCCGTATTCGGCCAGCTGATGAAAAGCGCCGCCCCGGTTTCCGCCTATGACATAGCCGAGGATTTGACGCGCGAGCGCGAGAAGCGGGTCGCGCCCAACAGCGTGTATCGCATCCTCGACCTGTTCGTGCGGACGAACCTGGCCAACCGTATCGAAAGCGCGAACGCGTATCTGGTGAACCGCCATCCCGGCTGCCGCCATGACTGCATCTTCGTCATCTGCGACCAGTGCGGGCGGGCAGAGCATATCGACGACGACCGGTTGACCGACGGCCTGCGCGATGCCGCGGGGTCCGCCGGCTTCGGCGACTTGCGCACGGTGGTCGAATTGCGGGGCACCTGCGGCGATTGCGCAGCGCGCCGCGTCAACTAACCGATCACGCGCCAGACCAGGACCGATTGATCGCCCTTGTGCGTGATCGGCATCAGCCAGTCGGGCGTGTCGCCCCGTGACAGGCCATTCGCGAAATTGGTATCGTCCATCCGGCGATAGAAACCGATCTCAGCTTGGCCGGGGCACATCATCACAAAACCGATGCGGCGTTTCGCCAGGATGCGGTGCGCTTCGGCCTGCGTCCCCGAAAAGGCGCGGATCGTATCGCCGATGCCGCGGTGCGCGCGGTGATGCGCGGTCGCCACGACCCGGTGCGGGCTGCCAAGCACGATCGCCGGGCCCATGTCGATAGGCGCAAGGATATTGGCCGGTTCGTCGCCAAGCGCGGGAAGAACATCGCGCACGTCGCAGCTGGACGGAACGGTGGGCGGAACGCTCGCATGGCTGGGCGCCGCCTGCATCAGCAGGGTCAGCGGCATGGCGGGCAGGAGCGACGCGACCATGCCCGCCATCGCCATCGCCTGCTTGCCGGGTCGGCCCAGGTTGCGCAGCTGGCGCAGCCATTGCTTCATCTGGATGCCGATGGGCACGGCGGCCAGCGCCGCCACCATCCCGCTCGAGCGGGGAAGCAGCACTGCCATCACCAGCGCCGCCAGCAGCAGCGCCGTATATTCCAGGTGCCAGCGATGCAGCCAGGCCGCACTGCGCGCCGCCAGGCGAAGCGAGACCACGATGCCCACGAACGCGGGAATCAGGATCTGCGCGACCAGATGGACGGGATGATGCCACAGCGGCTTGCTCTCGATCACATTGGCCAGCCAGATGTCATGCGCCAGCGGGTCCATGCCGGCAAAGCTGCCGCCCGCGCATTGCGGCGCGATCTGCAGCAGCACGACCATGCCCGTGACTGCGCAGGTGCCCAGGACCAGCACGGTGAACAGCCAGGGGCGCGGCGTTTCGGTCCGGCCAAGGCCCGTTGCGCCCAGTGCCACGATCGTCAGCGCGGCGATATGGGCGGGCGCCATCGCGTCGCACATCGGCATCCCGGCGGTCAGCCCGCGCGTCAGCAGGAAGAGCGCCGCCGATCCCGCCGCCAGCGCCTGCAGCATGGAGGTCAGCCACAGCCGGTCGCCCCAGCAACGCAGCCAGCGTACGAACAGGATCGCCCCGAAGACCAGCACCATCGGCAGCGCTTCCATCGAGATATTGAGCCACAGCGCCAGCGCGCCGCCCAAGATCCATCCCCCGCGCCGCGCATCGCGCGCCATCAGCGCATTGACCGACAGCATGAACAGCACGATCTGCCAGCCGTGGTGGTCGATCCGCATCGGGCGCATCTGGTGCAGCAGCGGGGCGGCTATCGCGGCGGCCAGGCAGGCAAGGCCGGTGGCTTCCTCGTCGCAGATTTTCCAGGCGATCCGGCCGATCAGCAGCACCGCCAGCCACAGGGTCGCCAATGGCACGACGACCGCCGCCACATGCTCTGCAGCAGGCTGGCCGAAGATCGGCGAGAGCAGCACGATGATCACGGCAAGCGGCACATCGACCAGCCGCGACCAGTGCATGCCCGCGCCATAAGGCGCATCGATGCGATATTGCGATACGTCGAACCAGCTCTGCCCCGCCAGCCAGTCACGCACCTCGAGCAGGCGCATGATGTCGTCGCCCTCGTTGAAGCGGTGATCCAGGATGGCGGGCAGCCCGGCGATCAGCAGAATGGCCGCCATCAGCAGCCAGGCCAGCGTGGCCCGGACCACCAGGTCCGCATCGATCAGCGGTCGGCGGCGTTCACCGATCATCGTGTCAGGCCCCTTCACCCGAAAGCGGGCCCGCCCCGCGCGGCGCGAAGACGAAGCGCGCCCGCAGCAGGAAGGTGGCGACGAAGCTGACGGCGATCGCGCCGATCTTGGCCAGGCGCGGATCGAGGCCCGCGGCAACGCCGCCGCTGACGATCATCCAGGTCAGCGCCAGCCCGATCAGCGCAGACAGCCCGAACAGGCCCATCTGTGCCGAGCGTTCGCGGCCCGGGCGCGCGACGCGCCCGGCAAACACCACATGGCTGGAAGCCAGCCAGTGCACGCCAATGCCCAGCGTATAGCCCAGCACGGCGGCAAAGGGCGCCGCCATGCCCGCACCGATCAGAAGCAGATAGCTTCCCATGTCGAAGCTCAGCGCGAGCGCGCTGGCCAGGCCATAGGCGGCGAAGCGCCGGGCTTCGCGCAGCAGGCTCATGCCGCGTCGCGCCCCTGCAGCGGTGCGGACGCCGCTTCATCGCGATCGCCGCCGGTCGCGACCGGCATCGGTACCGCGCGCATGGACGACAAGGCAGCCGCCCGGTCGGCGGCATCGCCCACATGCTGCGGGAAGGCGGGCTGCTCGCCCTCGCGGCCTGCCTCGTGATACTCGGCATCCTCGTTCACGCACCAGGTGTCATAGACCCGCTCGCCCGCCAGGATGTTCTCGACCGTCAGCATCGCGGTCATCATCGCGTGGTCCTGGTTGTTGTAGCGGTGCATGCCGTTGCGCCCCACCAGGTGCAGCGTCGGATGCTTGTTCTCCAGTTCCCCGCGCATCACGGCGACGCGCGCGGCGTAATCCTCGTCATAGACCGGATAGGCCTTTTCCTGCCGCACCACCGTGCCGCCGATCACGTCCTCGGGCCGGGCGAGGCCCAGGATCTCCATCTCGCGGGTGGCCAGCGCAACCAGGTCCTCGTCCGAAGAGGCCCACAGGCCGTCGCCCTCGAAGCAGAAATATTCAAGGCCGACACAAGCGACCGAGGCATCGGGCACCATTTCGGGCGACCACGATCGGAAGTTCTGGATGCGGCCGACCTGTACTTTCGAATCGTGGATGTAGATCCAGTTGTCGGGGAACAGGTCCTCGCTACGGATCTTGAGTGCGACGGTCAGGAAGTCGCGGTATTTCAGGCCGCTGGCATCCAGCACCGCGTCGGGCACGGGCGACAGCCGCGCCGCCAGCTCGCGCATCGGGGCCGAGCTGATCGCGTGGTTGGCGCGGATGATACGCTCCTCGCCGTTGGCGGTCACGGCGTCGAGCCGCCAGCCGCCTTCGCCGTCCGCTGCCAGCTGCTTGAGCGCATGGCCCATCAGCACGCGGTTGCCGCCCTCCACGACATGGTCGCGCGCAGCATCCCACATCATGCCAGGGCCAAGCCGCGGATAGCGGAATTCTTCCAGCAAGGTCTTGGCCTGCATGCCGTTATTGGGTCTCTTGTTAAGGCCGAGCGATCGCTTGACCCCATCGACCACCGCGCCCCACAGCGATAGCCCCTTGATACGCTGCGCAGCCCAATCGGCGCTCATCTCGTCGCAAGGCATGCCCCACACCTTCTCGGTGTAGGTCTTGAAGAAGATCGAATAGAGCTTTTCGCCGAACTGGTTCACCGTCCAGTCCTCGAAGCTTTTCACCTGCTTGCGCGGGAACATCTGCACCTTGGCAAAGCTCGCCATGCACATGGTGGAGCGCCACAGGCCCAGGTTGCGCAGCGCCTCGAACGCGCGCAGCGGATAGGAGTAGAACTTGCCCTCGTAATAGATGCGGCTCATCCGCGGGCGGCTGATGAAGTCGTCCGGCAGGATCTCGTTCCACAGGTCCACGACGGCCTTCGACTTCGAAAAGAAGCGGTGCCCCCCGATGTCGAAGCGGTAGCCCTCGTGCTCCACCGTGCGGCTGATGCCGCCGACATAGGTCTCGTCCTTTTCGATGACCGCGACTGATTTGCCCGCCTTGGTCAGCAGATAGGCCGCGGTCAGCCCGGCAGGGCCCGCGCCGATGATGGCGACGTCGACGCTCAGGTCCTGTTGGCCTGCCGGTTGGCGCGGGTCAGCCGAAGTCTGCAAGAAAGCCACGTTACCCCCTGTTTCACCCCTTTTGCCGGTGCCGCCTGCGTATTGGTGCAGGCGGGCGTCACCGGCCGCTGGACGAAAGCTGACGGAAAATGGCTAAGGGGTCGTTAACGCGGCGGGATTGGCGGCGATTTATCGTTAACGCCGCGATCAGCCGTTAACCGCGCGTCGCGGCATGGCGGCCGGACGGACAATTTCCTGCCGGGGATGCTGCCTGCGCCACACGCGCGAGATCGCCTGCAGGCTGCCGGCCATGTGGGCGATCTCCTCGAAGCGAAAAGTCTCGAGGAAGGCCAGCCCGTAATGCGGCTGTTCGCGCCAGCGCACCACGGCATAGACCTCGCCCAGCGAAGGAATGGCGACTCGCAATTGCTGGTCGATCGAGAGCGGATGCTCGCAGGAAATGCGCGCACCCTGGTGCGAGATGTCGCCGATCTTTACCTCGTGCCGGGTGCCCAGCACGGTGATCGACGAAGGCAGATCGACCCCGATCCGGATCGCACGCTTGCGGAACGGCCCCTTCTCGCCCACCAGCGCGCGCAGGTCGGTGAACTCCGGAAAACGCAGCCCCGCGTGCCCGTCGCGCTGCCAAAGCAACTGGACCGCGTGGCGATCGCCGTCGCCGAATTCCAGCATCATCTCTCCGGCGCAAGCCGGGATGTCGTCATAGATCCGCACCCGCAGCGCGCTGTTCGAGATGTCGCGCAGCACGCAGGGCATCTCGGTATCGCCATAGACCAGCTTGGCCGTACGGATGATGGGAAACCGCTCTTCGCTGCGGCGCTCCGAATAGGCTGCGATGGTCTCGCCGAACCTTCCGTGTTGACCCAGATCACTCACGCTTGTTCCCCTGTTTGACCCTGTCGAGCGCGCGGCTTCCGATCACGCGCTCTTCCACCGATCCGGTTTACTGGGGGAATGGTTAAGGGACCGTTCGCCAATCTCCGAAAAAATACAAAGATTTCGGCAAGATATCGTTTACCATGCTGTCCGGGCGCTGTCGGGCAAGGGGACCTGGTGCGGACGGTGGGACTCGAACCCACACGATCGAGGATCAGGGGATTTTAAGTCCCCGGCGTCTACCATTCCGCCACGTCCGCATCGCCTGTGCCGCGGCCCCGGTAATGCGCCGCGCGCCATGCACTAGGCAAAGCGCGTGGACCGCGCAACGGTGATCGAAACGCCCTATGAAGCGGCGGGTGAAGGATGCCGGGCCCGCAAGCCGGGCGTGCCGGATCAGCCGTTCAGCCGCTCGCGCATTTCCTTGCCGGCCTTGAAATAGGGAACGCGCTTGCCGGGCACCTCGACCGTTTCGCCGGTGCGCGGATTGCGGCCCGCGCGCGCCGCGCGTTCACGCGTAGAGAACGCGCCGAAACCGCGCAGTTCCACGCGGCCGCCCTGGGCAAGCCGTTCGGTGATCGCGTCGAAGAACGTGGTGACCACCGCCTCGACATCTTCGGGACGAAGCTCGGGATTTTCCCGAGCCAGGGTCTGGATGAGTTCGGATCTGATCATTCGCGTGCACCCCGTTTGCCGTGGCTGCGACCCCGTTGGCATCCGTCAATCGAACCCCCGGTCTGGCCGGGCCCCTCCCAGTCCAGATTAGATGCAACGAACGGAATTTGTGGATAATGCCATTCGCAGGCGCAACATACAAGGGTGTT
>JAPYSD010000096.1 GCA_029936705.1 Croceicoccus sp.
GAAGTCGGCTTCTCCTTCAATGAAAATTGGCGACTGGCAGTGTGGGCCAAGAATATCTTCGACAAACTGTACCGCACTCAAGCGCTCAACACGAGTGTAGGTTGGACCTCGCATTTCGGCCCGCCACGGACATTCGGCGTGAGCCTGTCATACGAGATGTAGGCCCGAGCCCAACGCGTTAGCTTTCTGCAGTCAGATCGGCCTAAGTTCACGCAGCGAGGTTGGGGTGTGGGCGGAGTCCACACCCCAATTTCCTTTGTACAAAATCCCATTACCGACCCTGCTGGGCATAGCTCCGATGCTCACCCGCAGCAAACGACGAGAACCATAGCGTTCTTAGAAAGCCCCATTTGATCACAACGGATTCCGCCATGAAATTCATCCGCTTGTCACACCGGAATCCAACACGGTGTGACTCAATTGCTGAGGCGATATCCCGCCCCGGCTTCGGCAGCCAATTCACCGATCACATGGTCGTAATCGAGTATGATGCGAACAATGGAGGATGGCACTCAGCGATCGTTGGCCCTCGACAGCCGCTCTTGATCGATCCTGCAGCTGGTGTCTTGCACTACGCGCAGGAGATATTTGAAGGGCTGAAGGCTTACAGACATTCTGATGGCGGTATCGCCTTGTTTCGGCCTCTGGAGAATGCGCGGCGATTTAATGCCTCGGCGAGGCGATTGGCGATGCCCGAAATTCCTGAGAAACTGTTTCTCAAGTCACTACAGGAGCTAGTTGAAGTCGATAAGAATTGGGTGCCGGAAGCAACCAATGGTACACTCTACCTTCGACCGTTCATGATCGCGACCGAGGCGTTTCTGGGGGTTCGGCCCGCAACGAAATATAAGTTCGTTGTCATCGCTAGTCCTTCAGGAAACTATTTCCGATCGGGCGAATCAACGATCAACATCTGGGTGTCGGATTACACTCGCGCCGCGCCTGGCGGAACAGGGGAAGCCAAGTGTGGCGGCAACTATGCTGCCAGTCTCGTTCCAACGGGCGAAGCATTTAGTCATGGATATGACCAGGTCATGTTCCTTGATGCAGTTGAGCGCAAATGGATCGAAGAGTTGGGTGGTATGAACCTCTTCTTTGTCTTCGCCGATGGCCGCATACTTACACCGCCACTCGGCGGGACAATCCTCGCTGGCATTACGCGCGATAGCCTGATCTCGTTGCTTCGTGATATGGGGCACGAGGTGATTGAAGATCGCTATTCGATCGCCAATCTAAAGAGAGATGTCAGATCAAATGCTTTGGTCGAGGTTATCGCCTGCGGGACTGCGGCAACTGTAACCTCGGTCGGACGGGTAAAGAGCTCCAAGTACAATATTGTAATCGGTTCAGAATCGGCGGGCCCCGTCGCCAAAGCAGCTCGAGACAAGCTCATCGCGATTCAAACCGGTGAAGCGTCCGATAGTTTTGGCTGGGTGATGAGGATTGGAAACGCAAGCTAGTCGATAGCGAAGAAAGCCAGTTTTGCGTTCTTTCTTCTGATCCAATTCAGCGTTTTTAAGCTCATTTCCGTAGTGTGTTCCAAGTGGAGATACTGGAATTGAAAGCAGACATCGCGCTTCCGGCCCAGTTTCAGTCATTGCGGGCGGCCAGGTTCGACAGCAGAAATTCTTTCGCCCCATGAAAATGGGGAAATCAGCAAGGATCGGGATAGCAGTGCATTCTCAACTCGATTCGCGCAGATTCTGGTGCCGCTGGCGCGGAATAGGTCCTTACCGTCGCAATTTCGCGCGCGTGGGTCACGAATTCGCGCTGGGCGCGAAAATTTTCAGAACCAACAGCTGTTGAGTAGTTCGTCTGAAAAGGTCTCGGACTGTCCAGAGCCGTTCCAAATCGTGAAAATCGTTGAAGATTTGCCCGAATTCCAATTCGGTCTCACCCTTGCGTTGCGCCAAAAAGTTCTCATTATGTTCGGTGGAGGGGCTGCCAATGTCAATGTGAGAACGCCCAATGTCCAATACTGAACGCATCATCCGCTTGAAGACCGTGCTCGACCGCACCGGCCTTTCCCGCTCCACCATCTATCGCAAAATCGCTGAGGGCACATTTCCTTCGCAAGTGAAGATCAGCGTGCATGGCGCTGGCTGGCATGAGTCTGCCATAAATCGTTGGATCGCCGATCCCGTACACTATCGTGAAGAGGAACCGGCTGAATGAGCAACCAGCGACCAGTCGAGCCGATCTGCGTCAGGGTCAATGACGCTGCCCGCATGATCGGTATTGGGCGCACAAAACTCTACGAGCTGATCTCAAGTGGCGAACTCGAAACGGTCAAGATCGGCAAGGCAACGCGTATCACGACAGCCAGTTTGCACCGGCTGGTGGAGCGGCATCGAGCATTGAACTGACCAGGCCGCGAACTCGCAATTGGACAGTGTCAGAACGTGCTATTATGTTGCGATTAGGCGCTCCGCGAACCGCCCATTTATTCAGCTTCTCGGCCAAAACGCTGAACCGAACCACCGTTAAATGAACGAAAATGTGGGGGAGAGTGTGGGGGAAGGCCTGCATTTGTTCCAAGAACAGGATTGATATCAAAGCGTTATTTTGACGGTTCGATTCAAGCCCTGTCCACCACCGAGCCGCTCGCAGGCGCGCGTATCCCGATCCCCAGAATGCAAGGTCAGCGCGAACCGAAGCAGCGCAGGCCTGTCCAGCCCTGTCCACCACCGAGCTCGCCGGGTCACCCGTCCAGCAATGACTGCAAGCGCGCACGCAGATGGCTCACCAGTCCGGTGACCTTGGGCGCCAGTTGCCGCCTTGCGGAATAGACCGCCCAGATCGGTTCATCCTGAGGCTTGTGATCGTCCAGCACCGTCTGGAGCCGTCCGGCGGCAAGGTGCTCGCCCGCATAGAACGCCGGCAGCTGGCAGATGCCAATTCCCCCCAGGCAGGCGCCAAGCAGCGAGGCGCCCGAATTGCAGCGCCAGCGCCCATCGGGACGATAGTTTTGTCCATAGCGGAATTGCCACTGCGGGGAGGAGCCGACAAGGCATTCGTGCGCGGACAGGTCCTCGACCCGCGTCGGCTTGCCGTGGCGCGAGATATAATCGCGCGAGGCGACGGTAATCAGCTCGCGCTGCGCGACGCGGGTGGCGATCAGGCGCGAATCCTCGAGATGCCCGGTACGTACGGCGAGGTCGTATCCGCGCGCGACAATGTCGATGACATCGTTGTCGAGGTCGAGTTCGACCTGGATACCCGCGTGCTTCCGCGCGAATTCCTGCAGCAAGGGCGATATGAAGCGCTCGCCCAAAGCATAGGAGCAGGTTACGCGCAGCAGGCCGAACGGCTCGTTGTGCTGGCTGAGCGCGGCGATCGCTTCCTCGCGCTCCTCGACCAGGCGCTGGCACTGTGCGAAGAACGCTCGCCCGCTCTCGGTCAGATAGACCGAGCGGGTCGTGCGGTTGAACAGCCGCGTGTCCAGCCGCTGCTCAAGCCGGGCGATGGAGCGGCTCATATGCGTGACCGACGCGTCGAACGCCCGCGCGCCCGCGGTGAAGCTGCCCGCGCGGGCAACTGCGACGAACTCCTCGATCCCGTCCCAGCCGCCGATCATTGCTGCCTCTATTATTGCGATGTGGGGATAATGCTTTGCGACAAACGCTCTTTATCACCCTCCGGTGGAAAGGCTAGTGTCACGCCCAATCGATTCATTCCCGCTGGAGCATGCCCCATGAAAAGCCGCGCCGCCGTCGCATTCGAAGCGAAGAAGCCGCTGGAGATCGTCGAAGTCGACCTCGAAGGCCCCAAGGAGGGCGAGGTGCTGGTCGAGATCATGGCGACCGGACTGTGCCACACCGATGCCTACACGCTGGACGGGCTGGACAGCGAAGGGCTGTTCCCCTCCATCCTGGGGCACGAGGGTGCGGGCATCGTGCGCGAGGTCGGCCCCGGCGTCACCAGCGTGAAGCCCGACGACCACGTGATCCCCCTCTACACGCCCGAATGCCGCCAGTGTAAGTCGTGCCTGTCGGGCAAGACCAACCTGTGCACCGCGATCCGCGCCACGCAGGGCAAGGGGCTGATGCCCGACGGCACCAGCCGCTTCAGCTATAAAGGCGAGATGATTCATCACTACATGGGCTGCTCGACCTTCTCGAACTTCACCGTCCTGCCCGAGATCGCGGTGGCGAAGATCCGCGACGACGCGCCGTTCAAGACCAGCTGCTACATCGGTTGCGGCGTGACCACCGGCGTGGGCGCGGTGACCAACACCGCCAAGGTGCAGGTCGGCGACAACGTGGTCGTGTTCGGCCTCGGCGGCATTGGCCTCAACGTCATCCAGGGCGCGAAGCTGGCGGGCGCGGCCAAGATCATCGGCATCGACCTCAACCCCGACCGCGAGGAATGGGGCCGCAAGTTCGGCATGACCGAATTCCTCAACACCAAGGGGATGAGCCACGACGACATCGTGCAGAAGGTCGTGGCGATGACCGATGGCGGCGCGGACTATACCTTCGACTGCACCGGCAACACCAATGTGATGCGCACCGCGCTCGAGGCATGCCATCGCGGCTGGGGCGAGAGCATCATCATCGGCGTGGCCGAGGCGGGCAAGGAGATCAGCACCCGCCCGTTCCAGCTTGTCACCGGGCGCGTGTGGAAGGGCACGGCGTTCGGCGGCGCCAAGGGCCGGACCGACGTGCCCAAGATCGTCGACTGGTACATGAACGGCCAGATCGAGATCGACCCGATGATCACCCATGTCCTGACGCTGGACGAGATCAACAAGGGCTTCGATCTGATGCACGCGGGCGAGAGCATTCGCAGCGTCGTGGTCTATTGATGCCGCGCAAGGTCAACCTGGAGGAAAAGTTCGGTCAGTTCACCGACAGCTGGGCGCCCCGCGTGGTCGGCCGCTACAACGGGAACGAGATCAGGCTGGTGCGTGCCGCGGGCGATTTCCAGTGGCACAGCCATCCGGACACGGACGAGCTTTTCATGGTGATCGAAGGCCATCTGCGCATGGTCTTTCGCGACCATGTCGAAACGCTGGGCCCCGGCGAGATGATCGTCGTGCCGCGCGGCGTTGAACATTTCCCGCAGGTGCCCGAAGGTGAGGTCAGGATGATCGTCATCGACCCCGCCGACACCGCCAATACGGGCGACCATGCCACCGCCTTCAAGCCGGTCGAAATCTAGGAGAACGCCAATGTTCAGCCATGTCCATGTCGGCAGCAACGATCCCGCCCGCGCCAAGCGCTTCTACGATGCGCTGATGGCCGTGCTGGGCGGCGGGGAAGGGGTGAAGGACCCCGAGCGCGACCGCTATTTCTACAACCACGACGGCGCCATGCTGATCGTGGGCAAGCCGCTGGACGGCGGCGAGGCGACGGTCAGCAATGGCGCGACCATCGGTTTTAGCGTCGACAGTCCCGAGCAGGGCGACGCATGGGTCCGCGCCGGGACCGCGAACGGCGGCACGCTGATCGAGGATGCGCCCGGCATCCGCGACAAGGGTGATCGGGGCCGGATCTACCTTGCCTATCTGCGCGATCCCGACGGCAACAAGCTGTGCGCGCTGAAGTTCATGGACCGGGACTGAGCGCCGTGGAAACAGTCTCCGAAAATCGCAGCCATGGCGGCACGCAGGGAGTCTATCGGCACCAGAGCACGTCGACCGGGACCGAGATGACATTCTCCGTCTTCGTGCCCGACCATGACGCGGGGCAGATGCTGCCTGTGCTGACCTATCTGTCGGGGCTGACCTGCACCCACGCCAATGTCACCGAAAAGGGCGAATATCGCGCGGCCTGCGCACGGCACGGCATCATCTTCGTCGCGCCCGACACGTCGCCGCGCGGTCCCGACAGCCAGGGCAAAGACGTTCCCGACGACGACGCCTATGATTTCGGCAAAGGCGCGGGATTTTACGTCGATGCGACACAGGACCCATGGGCCGCGCACTACCAGATGCGCAGCTATGTCGAGGACGAGCTGCCCGCGCTGATCCAGCAGCATTTCCCCGCCGACATGGCGCGGCAGGGGATCACCGGCCATTCGATGGGCGGTCACGGTGCGCTCACCATCTCGCTGCGCAATCCGCGGCGTTACCGGTCGACCAGCGCCTTCGCACCCATCGTCAGCCCGCTGAACTGCCCGTGGGGAGAGAAGGCGCTGACCGGCTATATCGGCGGCGACAGGGCCGACTGGCGCCAGTACGACGCCTGTGCCCTGATCGAGGATGGCGCACGGCTTCCCGACTTGCTGGTCGACCAAGGAACGGGCGACAACTTCCTCGAGGAACAGCTGAAAACCCATTTGCTGCAAGAAGCCGCGGATGCCGCCGGGATCCCGGCGCAGATCCGCATGCAGGCGGGCTATGACCATTCCTACTACTTCATCTCGACCTTCATGGCCGACCATGTCGCGTGGCATGCGGAGAGGCTGAAACACTAGCGGCCTGACGCCTACGCACCGCGGCGGACGCAGTTCGCCGCGCTCCGCCATCATCCTATCCTATGGGGGTAGGGGACTTAACTCTAAATTTACCCTTTTGACCAATCTCAGGACTGCGCGTCGGGCGGTCCTGGGATCCCGTCCGGCGCGATCTTGCCACTTAATCGCACTTGCGAGGGACGGGGTTCATGGTGAACGGTCGAGGGATGTTTTTGCTTGCGAGTACGGCGCTGGTCTGCCTGGCCGGTTGCGGAGGAGGGGAAGCGGGTACGGAAAGCGTGGCTTCCGTCCCGACGACGGTCGCGCCTGCTCCTGCCCCTACGGCATCGCCGAAACCGTCCCCCTCGCCTTCGCCGACGTCCTCGCCTTCGCCGGCCCCCGCACCTTCACCTTCGCCGACGCCCGCGCCCGCCCCCGCGCCGAGCCCGTCGCCAAGCCCCAGCCCATCGCCCACTCCAACCCCATCGCCAACGCCCACTCCGTCGCCGGCGCCCAGCCCATCGCCGACACCCAGCCCGACGCCGACGCAGACCCCGTCCAGCGCGCCTTCGGGCACGATGATGATGGGCGTCGCCACGCATTTCAGCCAGGGATGGGGCCTCGACACCATCGACCGGTCCGACGACATCTCGGTCGACCTGCTGCGCGACGGCCAGGAATGGGACCAGGTCGAGCTGACCAAGGGCACGCTCGACTTCTCGGGCGGCACCGCGAAGAAGCTTGAGACCGCGTGCCGCCAGGGCAAGAAGCTGCTGCTGGTCGAAATCCCGGTCAATCCGCACTACGACGGCGGCAAGTTCGTCTATTCGCCCGACGCGCGCGCCGCGTTCGCGAAATACCTGCGGGCCGTCGCCGACCATTACGGCAATTGCATCGCCGGGTTCGAGATCGGGAATGAGATCAACGGCGGCGGCGGCCTCGGCCTCAGCTATCCCGATGGCTACGACCTCGAAGACACCTATATCGCGCTGCTCAAGGACATCGACGCGGCGATGGGGTCCAGCCACCCCGACATCAAGATCGTCGGCGGTTCGACCAACATGATCGGCACCGGCTATCTCGAACGCTTCTTCAAGGCCGGGATGCTGGACTATATCGATGCCGTCGCGGTCCACCCCTACAATGGCTATGCCTACAGCCTGCCGATGGAGATCACCGCGCTGAAGAAGGCGATGCGCGCCAATGGCAAGGAAGTCGGCATCTGGATGTCGGAATTCGCGCATGACCACCTCGACCAGAAGCTGGCGGCGTCGGAAGGCATCAAGTCGATCACGCTGATGGCGGCGAACGGCGTCGATGCGGCCGTCTGGTACGCCTTGTTCGAGGAAAAGTGGTTCCCCAACCTGGGCCTGTGGGACGGACAGACGATCAAGCCGCAGGGCCGCGCGGTGCGGCTGGCCGCCAGCAAGCTGCTGCGGCACGGCAATCCGATCAAGCTGAACACCGGCGATCCCGGCCTGTTCGCCTATCGCTTCGGCAAGGGCGCGACCATCGTGTGGGGCACGCCGCGCACGATTCGGGTAGAGGGCGCGACCGAGGCCTATGACGCCTATGGCAACCGCCTGCCGTCCACCAGCGAGATGCAGGTGTCGGACGTGCCGGTGATCTTCATCGGCGGGAATGTCAGCGACCGCGGCACCAGCAACGTGCTGGCCGATACGCTGCTGCAATACGGCACGGGCGAATGGAAATATTTCGCGCGCAGCAGGGACGGCGGGATGGATCCGCTGACCTACAAGAACCAGTGGTACGGCAGCGACCTGCGCAGCGCATGGGACGCGGTGCTGTCGATGGGTCCGGACGGGGCCGTGCCCGCACGCGATTCCAACGATCCGCTGCGCGCGCTGTGGCAATGGCAAACGGACAAGGCGGTGTCGGTCACGGTCAAGGCCTGCTTCCACAAGCGCGAGGAAGGCGGCGACGGCATCGACCTGGCGATCGACCGTAACGGCAAGTCGCAGACGACCCGCATCCTGGCCAACGGCCAGACGGTCATCAGCGCCGATATCGACCTGGCAGCTGGCGACAAGATCGAGGTTTCGGCAGGGCCGAACCAGACCTGGGGCAATGACGCGTTCGGCATGCGCGCCAAGGTGTTCAAGCGCGGCAGCGCCGGAACGGTCGAGTGTCCCAGCTGGCGCAAGATCGGCTAAGAATTCCAGGTGAAAGAGAAAGGGCCGGTCCGCTTAGTGCGGCCGGCCCTTTTTCCATCGTTACTCCAGCGTCATCAGGCTGGCATTGCCGCCCGCCGCGGTCGTATCGACCGAGATCGACACTTCCTCAAGCAGCCAGTTCAGGCAATAGGCCGGCTTGTCCGATGCGCAGTCCGCCTCGGTCGCCGACTGGGTCAGGACCAGCGGCCCGTCGCGTTCGGCGAATTCGGCCAGCGCGGCGCTGACCTCGCTCTCGTCGCCTTCGACCAGCGCGCCCGCGATCATCTGGTGCCCCAGCACTTCGACCCGGCCATGCAGTTCTGGCGGCAGTTCCGCAGCCCAGTCCATGTTCTCGAGCACCGCGACATTGCCGGTGGCCAGCACCGCCGACAGCTGCTGCTGGAACCCGGCCTTCGTCTTGGGACGGATCAGGATGTGCCCGCGCTTGCGCAGTTCATAGGTGTTGCGCTCGCCCACCGGTCCCGGCAGCACCTCGCGGTAGCCAAGACCGCCCTGGTCGGCACAGGCGCGCGCGGCGTCGGATGCCGCGATCTCGCCGCGCATGCGCAGCCACTGTGCGAATTGGTGCACCGCCGGATCGGACATTGCCATGGGCAGGGCAGGGGGCTGCGAGACGAGACGGCCCAGATAGAGCGGTCCGCCCGCCTTGGGCCCGGTGCCCGACAGGCGATGCCCTCCGAACGGCTGGCTGCCGACGATGGCACCGATCTGGTTGCGGTTGATATAGATGTTCCCCGCCTCGA
>JAPYSD010000656.1 GCA_029936705.1 Croceicoccus sp.
GTGTTCGCCCCCGGATAGGTGAAGCTGACATCGCGCAGTTCGACGCTGGCGCTGCGCACCTGCGGCGGCAGCGAGGTCGATCCCATGCGCCGTTCGTCGGGCTGGTCCCACAGGCGCTCGATCGAATCCAGCGTCTCGCGCGCTTGGCGCCAGCGGGTGAGGAGATAGGCAAGCTGCCCTGCAGGGGCGAGCGCGCGGCTGGACAGCATGACGATCGCGATGATCGCGCCCATGGTGATCACGCCCGCGTCGAACAGGTAATAGCCGCCGATCACCAGCGCGATGGTGCTGAATTGCTGAAAGGTGGACGCCGCGCCGATCGCGGTCGAGTTCACCTCGCGCAAGCGCTTTTGCGAGCGGCTTGCCATGTCGGACAGGCGGCGCCAGCGGCCCAGCATCTCGCCTTCGCCCGCGATGCTTTTCAGCGTTTCCAGTCCCGCGATGCTTTCGACCAGTTGCGTCTGCTGCAACCCGTAATCGGCCTGCGCGTCGCGCGCGGCATCGGTCGCCTTGCGCTGAAGGTAGAGGCCGAGCAGCCCCATGCCCGTGATCGCAAGGATCGGGACGAACGCCAGCGGCCCGGCGATGATCGCGATAAAGGCGACGAAGATGAACAGGAACGCCACGTCGACGACCAGCACCACGGTGGTCGAGGCGAAGAAATCGCGCAGCATTGCATATTCGCTGACCCGCGCGACGAGGTTGCCGGTATAGCCTGATTTCTCGGCCAGCGGGGTCGCCATCACGCGCGAATAGGTCTTTTGCGAAAGCGAGATGTCCAAGTCGCGGCTGATCCCGTCGAGCACGTCGGTACGGGCGCGGCGCAGGGCGAATTCCAGCCCGAAGGCGACCAGCACCCCGATGGCCAGCACCCACAGGCTGGCATCCGCGCGATTGGGGATCACGCGGTCATAGACGTTCATGGTGAAGATCGGCAGCGCCACGGCCAGCAGGTTGATGACCACCGATGCCAGCAGCACGGGCCAGAATTCGCGGCGACGCTTGGTGAGTTCAGACCAGAACCAGTGCTGGCGCGCCTTGCGGTGCCACGGCTGGCCTGCGTCGCGCATGGCGGTGGGATCGCCCTCGACCGACAGCAGGGCGATCGGTTCCCTGGCCGTGTAGCGGTCCGCCGGTTCCCAGCATTCGTCGCCCGACCCGGGGTGCCAGGCCAGCACGTCGCTGTCATTGCGGTCGAGCAGCAGGGTGAGCGTACCATCGGGCATGCGCGCGATCATCGGATACAGCGCTGCGTCGAGAGGCAGCTTCCTCGCGCGCCGTTCCTCGTAATTCAGGCCCAGCAGTTCGAGGGCGGGGCCGGTCTGGTGCCAGGGCAGCAGCCCGTCCGCGCCCATCGCCAGCGAGCTGTGCAGCGTGGCTGGCGCGAAAGGCGTGTCGAAATGCCGCGCCACATGCGCAAGGCAGGCGATCAGCGGATCGGCCGGAACCTGCGAGGCCGCCGGCGATCCGGGCACGGCTGCGCCGCGCTGCGTTTCCGCCGCGGGGCTGTCAGCCATGTCCATGGGAAAATCGCCAGAGGTTCATCGGTGCCTTACTTGGGGTAGACCCGGCCCTGCTGCTCCGCCACGACCGAGGGGCCGTAGTCGAAGCGGTCGCGCTCGGTCTCTCCGGCGCCGTAGTGCGGCTGCACCGACAGGGCCTTGAGGAAGAGATTGGTCGCGGCCAGCACCTGGTACTGCGCAAAGATCTCGGAGAAGCGGGCGCTCTCCAGCCGAACCTGAACGTTGTAGCGCGTGTTCTGTG
>JAPYSD010000657.1 GCA_029936705.1 Croceicoccus sp.
GTTTTGAGTGGGTCTGCCATTGTGAAGTCCTCCTGCGCCGGACCGCTGACGGTGCCGAATTTCTGCCGCCGCCCTCTGAAGACGTTTGAGCCTCCGGTGAATTACAGTTTGCTGTCGCTATGCAGACCCGCGCTTTAGACGACAAGAGCGCCATGGAAGAGGAAGGCCTCCGTCGTCGCTGGAACGCACCTGTCAACCGTCCGGGTTGCCGCGCAACATGCTTCAATCATGGGTATAGGTGAAATGCACCGTCACAGACGGCTTGCGATGCATCGCGTGCGGAGTCTGCTTCGATTGCGACGGCAGCATGTGCGGCGGGCGGTCCACGACAATTCCGATCCGGTAATTAATGCCTCGGGCAAAGGTTGTGTACCCGCCGAAAGTCAGCGCGCCCGCGACAGTCATCGGTTGCAGGCGAACCGATCGTTGTATTCCGCCAGGCTCGAGGATATGCGCGGTGACATTCGCGTCCTTGACTCTGGCCCCTGAAGCCTTTTCGAAGACAGCGGCCGTGATGTGCATGCTGTGAGAGCTTGCCGGCGTGCCGCCATGCATCTCCGCCTCGGGATGGCCGGTTGGATGACCCTTCACCACTGCCGCCGGCACCACGCCTAGATACACCGTGAGACCGCCCGCGCTCTGAGAACCATCGATTACACCCGCGTTGGCTGTGACCGGAGCGAAGAGCATTCCTGCTAGGCCCAGCGTAGCAAGCGCTTGGCGCCAGAACGATCTGTATCTCATAGTGAAGGCATCTTCCTCTTTGTTACGTCCGGGCAAGGGGCAGGACTGCATCGGCTTGCCCTACGGGTTACGCGTTGCCGCCACCAGGCGCATCTTTTTGCTTGGCTAGAGTCTCGAACAATCCTCCAAATTCAATGGGGAACGGGAAAACGATGGTCGAGCTCTTATCTCCGGCAATTGTGCCCAAAGCACCCAGATAGCGCAGCTGCATGGCTTCAGGACGTGCGGAAAGAGTTTCCGCCGCTTCCAGCAGCTTTTGCGCCGCCTGTTGCTCGCCTTCGGCATTGATGACCCTGGCCCGGCGCTCGCGCTCGGCCTCAGCCTGCTGGCCGATCGCACGGATCATGCTTTCCTGAATATCGACATGCTTGATTTCGACATTGGCGACCTTGATTCCCCACGCGTCGGTTTGTGCATCGAGAATTTCCTGGATGTCCTTGTTGAGCTTGTCCCGCTCGGAGAGCATTTCGTCGAGCTCGTGCTTGCCGAGCACCGAGCGAAGCGTGGTCTGCGCAAGTTGGCTGATGGCATAATCGAACTGCTCCACCTGAATGATTGCACGCTCCGGATCGGTCACGCGGAAGTAGATCACCGCGTTCACGTGGATGGAGACGTTGTCGCGCGAGATCAGGTCCTGGGTTGGCACGTCAAGAACGATCGTACGCAAATCAACGCGTGCAATGGTCTGTACGAAGGGGAAAATAAAGATCAGCCCGGGACCCTTGACCCCGGTAAAACGACCGAGCGTGAATATAACCGCACGCTCATATTCCCGCAGAATGCGGATCGAGCCTGCCAAAACTGCCAGCGCAATGAACAGGATGACAATTATGGTAAAGATGTTGCCGCTCGCGTCGTACTGCATCTCGTTCTCCGATCGCTTGGACACTGTCATGTGCTGCTTGCCCCAATAGGAGGCAACTACGCCGTCAAAGACGCGCCGGAATTCGAAATCTTAGAGCCTGATCCGAAATTAAGTTGAGTGGTATCAGCTGGTTAGCTTGACGCTTAC
>JAPYSD010000658.1 GCA_029936705.1 Croceicoccus sp.
GGCGGGGACAGCGGCTGGCAGTCGCGGCGCGGCGGGACCAGGCTTTGCATGACCTGTTCGGCGGTCTGCAGGCGCGGGCGCTGCACCACCTGCGCGGCGATGCGCGCGACGCGGGCGGCGGTGTCGGTGTAGATCGCCAGCGCCTCGGCAGGGTCCATGATCTCGGCCTCGGCCAGCTGGCGGACCATGTGGAGCAGCGGGTCGTTCGCTTCCTCGGCCTCGACCTCCTCGCGCGACAGATACGCCATCGCCATGTCGGCGCCCGCATGGCCGTAGAGGCGGATGGTGCGCATGTGGAGGAAGGCGGGCTTGCGGCGGGTGCGGACATATGCGGCGGCTTCGCTGGCGGCGCGGAACGTGTCGTACATGTCCAGCCCGTCGCAGGCGAAAAAACGGATGCCGGGGCGGTGTTCAAAATTGGCGCGGACCCAGCCGCCCGGCGTCTTGGTCGAGATGCCGATGCCGTTATCCTCGCACACGAACAGCAGCGGCAGCGGGATCGACTGGTAGCTGGTCCAGCCCGCCGTGTTGAACGCGCCCTGCGCGGTGGAATGGTTCACCGACGCATCGCCGAACGAGCACACCGCGATCGATCCGTCCGCCATCGCGCGAAATTCGGGCGGGCGGCGGCGGGCGAGGCCCAGCGAATAGGCCGCACCGACCGCCTTGGGCAGGTGGCTGGCGATCGTCGAGGTCTGCGGCGGGATGTTCAGCGCCTTCGACCCCAGCACCTTGTGCCTGCCGCCCGAGATCGGGTCCTGCGTGCTGCAGGCATAGGACAGCAGCATGTCCCACGCGGTGGTGACGCCGCCCGCGACATTGGCGAGCTGCTGCGCCCGCTGGATCTGGAACGCGGCATCGCGGTAATGGAGGAAGGCGGTGTCGGCGAGGTCCAGCGCGGCGGCCAGCGCGGCCAGCCCCTCGTGCCCCGACGGGCCGATGGTGTAATAGCCCTGCCCCGCCGCCTGCATCCTGCGGCTCTCGCGGTCGAGCGCGCGGGTCAGACAGGCGCTGCGATAGACCTGCACCGCGGTGATGTCGTCCAGCGGCCCGGACGGCGGCGCGCCTTGCGGGAAATCGCCCGCCGCGACGCGCCGCAGGAAGTTTTCATGGACGACGGCGACGCGGTCGTTCGGGTTGCTGGCCATGCGGTGCGGCCTCTCAGAAGAACGCCTGGATGCCCGTCTGCGCGCGGCCCAGGATCAGCGCATGGACGTCGTGCGTACCCTCGTAGGTGTTGACCGTTTCCAGGTTCACCATGTGGCGGATCACCTGGTATTCGCCCGAAATGCCGTTGCCGCCGTGCATGTCGCGCGACACGCGCGCGATATCCAGCGCCTTGCCGCAATTGTTGCGCTTGACCAGCGAGATCATCTCGGGCGCGGCCTTGCCCTCGTCCATCAGGCGGCCCACCCGCAGCGATCCCTGGAGCCCCAGCGCGATCTCGGTCTGCATGTTGGCCAGCTTCCACTGGAACAATTGCGTGCCCGCCAGCGGCTTGTCGAACTGCTTGCGTTCGAGGCCATATTCGCGCGCCGCGTGCCAGCAGAACTCCGCCGCGCCCATCACGCCCCACGAAATGCCATAGCGCGCGCGGTTGAGGCAGCCGAACGGGCCTTTCAGCCCCTCGACATTGGGAAGCAGCGCGTCCTCGCCCACCTCGACGTCGTCCATCGCGATCTGGCCGGTGATCGACGCGCGCAGCGACAGCTTGCCTTCGATCTTCGGCGCGGAGAGGCCCTTCATGCCCTTTTCC
>JAPYSD010000659.1 GCA_029936705.1 Croceicoccus sp.
GTAGTCGGTCGCGTCGAAGAAGCTCGACAGTGCGGTCGGATCGAAGGCGGCGACGCCGGCTTCGCCCGTGCCGTTGATGAACGATCCGGTCAGCGTGATGGCGAAGGCCGAGTCGGTGTCGTCGCCGTCGTTAAAGGCGGAGGCGACATCGGCATCGGTCACGCCGGCCGAACCGCGGAACGGCTGGGTCGTGCCGCAATCGGCGACCACCGATGCGAACAGCGGATCCTGCGCCAGGGTCACGGTCTCGTCCACGCGCACGCAGGTCCGGTCGCCTTCGATGTCGATGACCGAGTTGACCAGGCTGAACTGCGCACCGCCGCGAAGGCGAAGCGCCTGCGAGCTGCTGCTGCTGCGCGACAGGAAGGTCGCATTGGCGATCTGCAGGTTGGTGCGGGGTAGGGCGGCGGTGCTGTAATCCTCGTCGGGCGAGTCCAGCTCGACCAGGTTGTCACCGGTGTTGGCCCGCTGGGCGACGATCACGTACTGCAGGTTGGCCTGCGCGCCGGTGTCGACGTCGAGCGAGTCGTCCGAAGCGCCAACGACCACCACGTTCTTCATGTTGACCCGGCCGCCGAAGAACTCGGTGCCGTCGTCCGAGCTGTTGAAGCTCATCCAGTGGTCGATGGTCGTGCCCGAACCGATGCCGCCGGTGGTCAGCGACTGCAGTTCAGAGCCGCCTTCCAGCGTGAAGCCCGAGTAGCGGATCTGGAAATACTGCATGGTGCCCGAGCTGTCGCCGGGCGTGTTGCCGCCGAACAGCGTCTCGACGGCTGCGCCTTCCAGCACCTGCTCGCAGCTGGCCTGGTTCGCCTTGTTCGGAACGCCGTCGCGGCAGTCGGAAACCGGCGCCCGGCCCAGCAGGACAACGCCGCCCCACTGCGCGTCGGAGCCATCGGTCGACAGGCCCAGCACGTTGTCGCGGCTGGTGAAGACGATGGGCATGTCGGGTTCGCCGACGGCGTCGATCTGGTTGCCGCGGTTGACCACCAGGTACGAGCGGCCGGTTGCTCCATAAAGGATCGCGCCGGGTTCGATCGACAGCGTAACGTCGCTGTCCGAGTCGCTCGGGACGGCGCCGCCGTCGGTGCCGACATCGACGCGGCCGTTGATCGAGTAGAGCAGGCCTTCGATGTAGGGCAGGTTGTCGCTCTCGTCGAAAGTCGCGGGCAGGGTGCACACGCGATATTCGCCGGTGTCACCCGCGATCGTGCCGGCGTCGGTCAGGCCGCCGCTCGAATTGATGGTGGGGCAGCCTGCGGCCGGCGTCACCATGGGCGTCGGGGTGGGGGTCGGCGCCGGCGTCGGCGAGGGAGCCGGAGCCGGGTTCTCGATAATGATGTCACCGCCCGTGCCGGGAGAGACGATTTGGTCGCCGCCACAGCCGGCGAGCGCCAGCATGCTGCAGCCAAGAATAAGCGAGCGGTGAATATTGGTCACGGCGAATGGTCCCCTTGGTACCGAGAATCGAATAGCGTCGCGATTTCGGATCGCCGGGTCCGGCTAGACCTGCGTTGTGACAGTTTCTTTGCACGCGGATGATCATTTCGCCGGATACGCGTCAAACGCGCGGAAATCCGCCCTTTCGCAGCCGCAGAAAGTTTCTGCCGGGCCCGCATGCGGCAATGTTTCAGAAAAATGACAATGTTACAGAAATGTTGCAGTGGACGTCATATGAGCGCATCTTCCTCTCAAGAAGACGATAAGGAGAGATGAAAATGGCAATCGCTACGCTGCTTGCAGGACTGCTTCTGGC
>JAPYSD010000097.1 GCA_029936705.1 Croceicoccus sp.
CAATATGTGACGCTGCGCTGCGTGCCTGTCACGTCATCCGAGGTGAGATCGCGGTCGAGAAGGTCGTCTTCGGAGATTCTCGAGCCACATCCGCTGCATTCGAAATGCCACCCCAGATCCACAAGAAACGAAGCGGGTATCTGGCCTTCTTCGGCGAGATGGTCGGCGCGCGGCTCTCTGCGAGCAGTGAAATCTTCATTGCAGCCGTCGCCGAAGAGATCGGCGCCCATTGCCACAGCTTCCTCTTTCGTATGCGCAAATACGAGCCCGCCCTCGTGATCATATTTGTCGGTGACAGCAAAGGCGAGCTTGGCGGCGGGTGCCAGCGCGGTGAATTCAGCAATCATGGGGGTGATCCGTGCAAAGTGGATGAGCCGGTTATAGGATAGGAGCTCTTCGCCGCAAAGATGCCTTCCGCTCTTCCAAAAACTAGGGGCCGTTGTGCGACCAGCAATCAGTTCGGCCATGCATTACGCTTGGCGATCGTATGGAGCATTTCAGCAAAGCTGATGACATTCCATGAGCATCCGTCGCGGTCATCTAGGGCAGGAAATGCTTCGTCAGCGGAATAGTCTTCACCGCATTTGCAAGCAGTGTCGCCGCAGCGGTCACAAGGTTGATCCAGATATGCCCCCGCGCGGCCGCATTCCTCTTCGATTGCACTGAGGATGTTATCGATCTGGTCGGAAATTTCGTCTGATTTCCAGCCGGAATCGACACGCACGAGGTGATAGTTCGGGCGCTGATTGATCGTGAAAATCTGGAGGAGCTTCAGGCCATCGCCATGTGAATGCTCGCAAACGTATGGCGTTAGGTGTCCAGAGTCACCGTGGGTCCATAAGGTGCCGAGAAATTCGCGCTCGTAGGCGGCTTTGAGGGTCGCAAGCGGAATGAGATCGCCAGGGACCATGTCGCGCGTGCCGACGGCATGGGTCATGAGCTGATCGGGAACAGTCCAAGCGGTGATGTACGGGGGAACTCTGACAGTCCAGCCGCACTTGCCGTAGCTTTCCGGAATTTGAGCGGGGGCGAGCAGTTCGCCTCGAACGCGCCCGATCTGGGGATGTTGAATGACGACAGCGTCGCCAGCGATGAAAGATGTCGGAAGTTGATCAGTCATTGGCCGGCTTGGACAGGCATTCTTCCTGCCACTCTCCGCAGATCGAGCAGTAGGCGTCGCCGGCGGCCTGGTTATAGGTCACATTGCCGGATGTACGATCGCCGCAAGCCTTGTTGACGCAGACCATTGGCTCGAGCGTGAAACCCGCGCTTTTGACATCGTCAACGGTGTGTCCGGAAGGGTGGCTGCGTGGCAGTGATCGAAAATGTGCGCTCATGGGCGGCCTCGCGGTTGATCTTTGTGATTGGGCAGCGCGGGCCGCTGACTTTTGAAGTCAGCAGCGCGCTTGGCTTTCGGATTGCGTTAGTTCCGGCGGTGATCGAACCAGCCGCTGCTGCGCAGGCCCTTCGCGCTAGAAATCGTGAAGGGATTGTCTCCCTCATGATGGAACAGGACTTCAAGGTCGCCATCGAAGCAGTAGAGCATCTCGATGCCAGTTTCGTTGTGAACGAGGTGCCGATAGGTCAGGTCGCCGAAGTTGTCGCCGAGGAGCAGGTTTGTCAGACGAGGGTTTTCGGCTTCGACTGCGGTCCATTCAGACCGCCCGTCGAAATTATCGCGGGGATCGCCGTAGGACAGGAGCACCCAAGTGGAGAGCAGACGTCCGATCCGGTCGGCATCTTCCGTAGCGAGGATCGCGGTGGCGTCGATAGTCAGTTTCATGGCTTTTCGTCTCGGCTTTCGTTCGATGAGGCAGTCGCCTGAGGGAGAGAGGAACGCCGCTACTGGATAGGCTGCGGCGTTCCATCTGCGGGCTGGCTTAGGCGGCCTTTCGTGCCGCCTGGAGACCAGTCGCCACGGTTACGATCTCGTAAGGCGCACCTTGGTTGTCTCGCCGATAGAAGGTCATGGTTTCGCCATGGTCTCCGATGCCGATTTCAATATCGGCAGTCCGGTACCAGGCAAGCCGACGAGGACCGGTGGTCTCTTCCCACCGGTCGATCCCGAAGGCGAGTTCGAGAATGGACTTGTAGTCCATCCCGGTGAGGTCGCAGCGCGACAGGGTGCTTGTAAGAACCTCGAGCTGGCCGATTGACAGGTCGAGGCGGGCGACGTGCAGCGCACCTTCGACCTCGCGCGACGTCAGCACGCGGCCTTCGTCATATGCTAGTCGGATCCGATGGATCTCGGCATGATCCACGATACGGCCGGCATCGGGGACGCCGGGACGAGGTTTGACGAACCCGGCGAAGGCATTGCCGTCCCAGACGGAAAGGACTGGCGCGGCGATGAATTCGATGTAGCCGTCGTCGAAGCAGATTGCGATCGAACCGCTTTCATCGAGCAGAATATCTTCGACGTCTTCCATAAGATTGCCGTGGCGTACCTTATGGGCAGCCATGTTTGGCAGGGGCATGGTCACGCGGGGTTCGAGTGTCAGCATCAGCTTTTCCCTTCTACTGTCAATTGCAAGACTTCTGTCGGGAAGCGATCCTTCTTCTTGTCTGGCTGGGCCGAGCCTACGCGCGCGGTAGTTCCCGCCGGCGATCGGGCTTTTGTGCCGCCGCTCTCCATGCGCCCGAGTTCGATGAGCGTGCGGTCACGATTGTGCCTGTTGCATCACGAATTCGTAGAGGGGGCCGTCCTTGCGGCAGACTGCTCCGGGGGATTTGTTCAGAGCAAGGACTTTGAAGGAAATGCCATCAGGGCGTCAGTGTTCGGCGAAGATGGTCGGCGGCATCATACAGGCCCACGCGGTCAGCGATGGCGGCTAGATCGCGCAGCTGTTCGTCGGTGGCGCGCTGGGTCTGGCTCATTTTGGGGATCTGGCCAAGATCACGTTTCAAGTCGAAGCTGGTGGTGTCAGCTCGTGGTCGATCCGCTTCGACTACTGCCGAATTCACATCGATGAGGCCGTCGAAGATACACTCGATCTTCTCGGCCAGATATGACAGCCGGTAGCTGGCGATATCTGGGGTGTTGCCAGTGTGGCGATTGATATTGAAGGCCGGGACGCCCTGCTGGAGTAGGTCGCGCGTGATGTTTAGGTGCTCGGACATCACGCCGCACCATTCGACGAAAGCATGAAACCGCCCGCCAGTGCCAAGTGAAAAGAGACGAGCGTAGAAAGCCTGCACTTCACTTTGGAGATCGTCGACAAGCTGGATGTCATCGTCGATCTGCGTCGTTTTGAGTTCGGTCATTCGATCGGGCCTGTCTTGTTTGGGGAGGATGGTGGCGGAGAGGTCTAGTCCCCGCCCCAACCTTCGAAAGTCGTGAAGCGCATATTTGCTCCTATGTGAGATGGATGGACGATGGTTCTTGCTGGGGCAAGGCGTCAGCCGCCGAGCCCTTCACCTGCTGGATTGTGCATGCTGAAAAATCCCTTGGACGAAGTAGAGGTAGAGGCGGATAGCACCGGGTTAGAACACGAGTTCAGGTTGGATCGAAGACGCATCGCGGGCTTTAAGTGACCGCGCGTAGTCTCCACAGCCACCCATCGGGCAAACCCCGTAAGCGCCGTTTTTATCGGCCGCGAGATCTCGCGCGCCATGAACTCCGCCGGCAAAGATCGCGTGCCCTGACGGGCGTTTGCAAGGGCTGCCGGATGGTTGGTTGCAGTCGGGGCATGCAACGGCGAGAGCTGGATCCATATCCCAGCGCTTGCCGCACCCCTCGTTGAGGCAGCGGACGGGTTTTGGCATCTGGGGTAGGTCCTTAGGCTTTCGGTGATCGTGCCAAGGCGCGTTTCTCTCGCGCCTTGGCATTGCGAAGACGTCTTTTGAGATCGCGCAGGTTCCTGGTCAGCTGGTCGGCTAAGTCCTGATCGCACATTATGGCGTATTCCAGAGCTTCGATCTCGTTGGCGAAGGCAACCTCGCCGGTGAGTTGGCCACCAATGGATAACGGGTCGGATTGCTCAACGTAGCATTCCCAGTCGCCCCGCCCGACGATCCAGGGCGTCGCGTTCCCGGTCTCGGTCACGGTTAGCCGCCGCCCATTAGGGCGGCGGCGAGACCAGCGGGTTTGGTGCGGGCGGTGGCGGCGCGCGCGGCGCGCAGCTTGTCGCGCTGCCGCATCAGCAGCTGTCCGAGGACATTGGCGCCTTTCAAGCGGCCGCTGCCGATTGGTTTGGCGCCCCAAAAAGCATCGCGCGAGCTCAGCTCGACGATGGCGCGATCGCCGCTGGCTAGCAGTTCGTCTGCGAAGCGCGCATTGGAGCATTTGAGCTCAATGGCGCGGGCCATGAGAGCGATGTTCACATTCAGCCAATCGCTGCGGCTATCACTGACGCGGGCGTGCGCGACCTTCTTGGCGAGGAAGCCATTTGCAGCATCGCGGATGGTTTCCTGTAGTTCAGCATCGGTGGGAAAGCGCTGGGCTTGGTACCAGGCTTCGCTGCTGCGCCAGAAGAGGCCGGTTTCAGGGTCGGTAAAGCCGTATCCGCCGGCCATATTGCCGTAGCAGCCCCAAGGATCAGCGGCCCGGCAGAAAACTGCATTGCCCCCATCTTCCCAAACGCGCTCGTCGCGGTTGATTTCATCCATTTTCCATCTCCATCGTCTGTCCACCAAGAACAGTCGGATCTGGAAATCCTAGGATGGAGAGCGACGATCGCCCAAGTGGGCTAACTATCTCTCGCAGGACAGTAATGTTATGACACCTGCGACATGTGTAAAATAGCCCAAGGCAATGCCATGGGTTCGCAAAATCCTCGCCGATCAGGGGTGGTCTAGATGAGTGATATTCCTTCGCTGACGCGAGCTGAGCTCGCCGATATCCTTTACAGCTTGGTTGGCCTGAGCCGCGCGGAATCTCTCGATATGGTTGAGAGCATCATCGAGCATATGAGCGATGCGATGGCGAAGGGCGAGAATGTGAAGATTGCGGGCTTCGGGACATTCTTGCTCCTTGACAAGAATGAACGTGTCGGCCGAAATCCAAAAACAGGGGTTGAGGCGACCATCGCTCCGCGCAGGGTTCTGACCTTCCGAGCAAGCAAAATGCTGAAGGACAAAGTCGGCCGCGGGTAGAGATTGTCAGGCTGATCTGATTGTCCTGAATGTCAGCGTTATGCGGTCGCGTTTGCCGACCGCTTTTGGGACGCCGTGCTTCCAGTTGCGTTGGGTCTGGCCGGCCATGACCAGCAAGCTACCTGTGGGTGTCGGCGCGTTGAACCGCTCTACGGTTTTCTGCTTTTCGGCGAACCAAGGTTTCGGCTCGAAAGCAAGAGAGCGACCTTCCCCAAATGTGAGCATCGCGATAACGGGATCCCGCCCGAGCTCAGGCTCATTGTCGCTGTGCATTCCGATGCCGTGATTGCGGCCTGCGAGGTAGCGATTGAGCAAAACGGAGTTGAAGCGTTGGCCGGTGGTCTCTTCAACGCGGTGCTGGAGGTCTTCCAAAAGCGGTGTGAGCGGTTTTGGCTCCAGCCGCATGCCGGAATAGGTGTAGGCTCCCGTGCCGTACCACCCGACAAGGCGTGGTTGCTTAAAGCTGCGGTTATGGACGACAACGTCGCGCTGTTCCCATTCGATGTCGCGCACCAGGCTGGCGAGAATCGTATCGCTTTCTGCAGATGAGATGAAGTTGGTGGCCATGCTGATCGCCGCACCGGAGATCTGAAGATCGCGCATTTTCCTCTCTCCTTGTAATAGGTCTAGGCTTTACGCGCTGGCTTAGGCACCGAGCAGCAGTCTAACCTGCCTGGTCATCCTCTTCATCATCATCGAAGTAGATGCCCTGGTTCGGGCAGATCCTCGAGGCAGGAAGATCCTCATAGACGGCGTTTGGATCAAAGCTGAACTTCAAGGGAAAGCGCGGCTCGGGAACGTCGTGCTTGATGAGCAGGCCGCTTGCGATGGCTTCGTTTGGCTTGAGGCCGCCGAATTCCTCCACCGGCTGATCATAGGTTGCATTGATATGCGTGACCTCGACGCCTGTAGCAGGATGAACCGGGTGAAAGACCGAGTACTTCTCGCCGGTCTCACGATGGACATAATATTTGCCCATCTCGATCG
Organism: Croceicoccus sp.; assembly: GCA_029936705.1. Classification (GTDB taxonomy): domain Bacteria; phylum Pseudomonadota; class Alphaproteobacteria; order Sphingomonadales; family Sphingomonadaceae; genus Croceicoccus. The sequence goes on from JAPYSD010000097.1 coordinate 6,082, forward strand.
ATACGCCGATCATGTGCATCAGGCGGTCGAGTAGATCCAGATGGCCATCGGCCTGCTTCTCGATCTCGGCGATCTGTTCGCCAGTCATGTTTCGGCGAGCAAGCCAGGCATAAGCGTTCTCGCCGTCGAACACGCCGTAACCATCGTATTCAGGTTCGGCCAAGGCCGGCGCGTCACCGGGCTGCAGCATGTAGACGGTTCGGCCCTGGTGGCGGGGGGAGATGCTGACCGGAATGGATTCCTGGGTGTCGGCAGTGAGCCATGAGAAGAAGCCCATTGGAGTTTCCTTTTTGAAGATAGACTTTGCCGTCGATTGCTTCGCTGGCGAATGCGGACGGAAGGCCTTCAGGCATTAAATTTGGGCGGGTTCTCTCGCATGTAGAGAGGTTGGACGAACTTGGTTTCGTAACCCTCGTCGTCGGGAAAGCGACCTTGTGTATCTGGCCAGATGATCTGGAATGGGTCGAATGAGGCGGACTTGCCGACTGATTCCAACCTTGCGCGGGCAAAATTCATGTGGGTCTGGTCTGCTCCAGCGGCCAAATCGATCCTGAATCGTTGGCCCTCATTGGAGAAGATCTCTCCATGCTCGGCCGTATGGCCGGCCTGGTCGAACTCATTGCAGATCCCGTTGATGATGCTTCGCATGGTGTCGGGCGGGAGGGCGCCAAACATGATGAACTCATCCAGGCCCTTCTCCGCGCGGCCGATGGTGTACATGAAAGGGAGACCATCTCCCTGGGCGGTCAGTTGCACGGCGTGACCGCTTCGTTTGATGATGGTGTCGAGCTTCTTGAGATAGTCGTCGAAGAATTCGCTCACGGCGAAAATTCCTTTCGTCATGCGATCTCGCGATGAGCAGGATCGGGTGAAGGTGGAAGGGCTATCGGCGTCCGCTTCTGGGGCGAAGCTTATGGGTCGTTCAGTCGCAGATCGCCAGGGACCTTGGTACACCCGGTACATGCTCGGTTAGACGGTCTCGGCGACTGCACAGAGGATCAGGCAGCGGCATGTGCCGCCTGAGTGAAAGCTACGACAATCTCGTTCTTCATGGCGATCAAGCGCGCCATGGCGAGCAATTCATTGAGCGTAAGCGCCGCCAGAAGCCAATGCGGCTTGAGATTAGCAGCTTTGATAAGCTTGTTCGTGCCGAAGCTCAGAAAGGTGACGGCTGCGTCGGCAAGGCCGCGTGCCGACACTCTTGCAGGAGCATAGTGGCGATCTCGGATGCTTGCAGACGGAAGGGCCAGGTTCTGCATTTTCCCACTCCTCGTTTTCAACAACGAGAAATTCGGTGACAGGTGGTGCGCCCCAGCCATGTCTCGCGCTACGCCGCGATCCTATCCACTGGACGTCGAGGCTCGACACCTCCGGCGTAGGGCGCGTCTTGGTATAGCGACACTACGCCCTCCTTGCGGAAGCTATCGATGTGCGCGTTAAAGAACTCGAGCCATGTGCGGACATCCGGGCGATCCTCGATCGGCGTGTCAGCATGGGCTTCTTGCCAGCTGATCAGCGCGGTCGGGGCATTGGCCTCGATATAGTCGACTTCCTCAGCCGGGAGCAGGCCCTTGTCTCGAATATAGCTTGTCATGTCGCCGGGCCGCGGCGTCCCGCCGCGCACGCCCTTCACGGCCTTGCGCCAAAGACCTTCTGTGGTCTTGAGGCGGGGTTTCGCGCGCGCCTCCATGAGAACGATAATCCGAAGCAGTTCGGGTTCGTATTCATGGAGTTCGGCTGGCTTTGTTGCGGTACAGAAGAAGCAGGCCGATTTCTTGACTGGCGGTAGGCCAGCTTCGGCAATGCGAGCTTCGCATTCGACCCGGGTCCAGCCCCATTCCCTAAGGGGATATCGATACTGGTAGCGATCCTCCACATAACCTTCTCGCTCGGCATAACGCTTTTGGTCTGCAGGCGAACAATCGTAACCAATGCATTTGACTACCTGGAGCCCCTGGCGCCAGGCGGTGACGGCAGGCTCCCAATTTTCGGTGAACTTGTTCTGCGGCGCAACCTTGTTCTTCAAGCTGCACGAACCAAAACCAAAGGCGATCGAGGGTAGGGTGCCATTCGTCAGGCAATTTTCGAGCAAGCCGAGATACGGCGGAAAATTTTTGAAGCGCTGCGCCTGGTAGAACACACGCTGGAACGGGATGCCGCGCTCTTCAAGCCACGCAGAGAAGGTTCGGACCGTTTCATAGGTCCAAGGCCGCTCTGAGAAGGTGTCGGCGAAGAGCACCATATCAATGGGTTCGCCTCGCGCATGCATTTCGATAATCATTGCCGTAGAGTCCACGCCGCCGCCCCAGGCTACCATCACTGGCGATCGATTGAGGCCGAACATATCGGCTTGCATGGCAAGTCTCCCTGGATTGAGTTTGGAACGCGTGCGCGCGCGGCCGCCGGATCAGCGGTAAGCGATCCGGCGGGTAGGTAATCGGACGTCGATGTTGGGTTGGTTGTGGGCTACCAGTCGTAGACTGGAAGATCATCCAGTTCAGGACCGTCGCGGTCGAACATGATCCAGTCGCAGTCGAGCTTGTGAGCTTTCGTCAAAGCGCTGCGGACCGCCAGAGGCACGCCGGGCTGCATATAGATGCCTTCGTCATCGCAGGCATGCATGAACCACCCGTAGTCGCCCTTTTCGAAGCAGGTCCAAGGGCAATTGTGCATCCATACGTTGCAATCGGCCTGAGATAGATGGGCGGTCGACAGGACCAGCATCTTCTGGATCTCGGGCGCGTCTGCTGGCGCTGCCTGCTGTTTGATGATCTGGGCTTTGCTCATTGCGCTGCCTCGAATGCAGCGAGGACCTTCTTACGGTCATCTTCGCTGTCAGATGCTTTCGCCGGGGTGAGTGTGGCTTCGTTTTCGAAGCCATCGACCGTGACGATGTCAGGGGTATCGGCGCTCCAGGTATCATGATCGACGATGACCGCTTCGACGGGAACACCGGCGGTCAGAATTTCCTCGACCATGCCGCCTTTGACGACCACCGCGATCTTTACGGGTTCAGACATTCGTGGATCCTCAGGATGCGGGTTCGAAGCCGGCCTTGGCCGGGTCGTATTTGATGGCTTCGAGCTTCTTGAAGCCGTTCGGGGCGCGTCCGCTGACAACGGAAGCGCTAAGGTAGAAGCCCTGCTCGGGCTTGGCCGCCTTGAGAT
>JAPYSD010000660.1 GCA_029936705.1 Croceicoccus sp.
CTCGATCACGTCGCCCGCGCCGTAGTTGTCGACCGCGATCACGGTGCCCAGTTCGTTGCCCGTGTCGGACACGGCAGGCAGGCCCAGCAGATCGGCGTGATAATATTCGCCCTCTTCCAGCGGGGGCAGTTCCTTGCGCGCGACGGTCAGCACCATGCCGCGCAGCGCCTCGGCGGCATTGCGGTCGTCGACGCCGGCCAGCTTCAGGATCGCCCCGCCCTTGCCGTCGTCGCGCAATTTCTTCGGCGCGGCCTCGCGGCTTTCGCCCGAAGCCTCGCGCAAAAGCGTGAAGGCGCGGAATCGCTTCAGCGACTCCACGCCTTCACCGAACAGCTTCAGCCGGATCTCGCCATTCACCCCGTGCGCGCCGGCTATGGCAGCAAGTACGATGCGGTTGTGCATGGCGAGTGGACCGACTGCGACCGGGATCAATCCTCGGCCTTGACCTCTTCCGCGGTCTCGGCGGTCTCTTCAGCCGCACCCTCGGTTGCAGCGTCCTCGGCGGGTGCTTCTTCAGCCGGAGCCTCGGCGGGCTTCTTGGCTTCTTCCTCGGCAGCCTTGCGGGCTTCCTCGGCTTCGGCAGCCTTGGCGGCCTTTTCCTCGGCGCGTTCCTTGGCCTTCTCGCCCGGTTCCGCCTTCTTGGGGTTGTTGCGGGCCGCACGCTCCTGGATGCCGGCGGCGTCGAGGAAGCGGGCCACGCGGTCGGTCGGCTGCGCGCCGACGCCCAGCCAGTAACGGATGCGGTCCTCGATCAGCTTGACGCGATCTTCGGAATCCTTGGGCAGGACGGGATTGTAGATGCCGACCTGCTCCAGATACTTGCCATCGCGCGCGCTGCGCGTGTCGGAAACGACGATGCGGTAATAGGGACGCTTCTTCGCGCCGCCGCGCGCCAGACGAATTGCAACTGCCATGTCAAACTACCTTTCAAACAATTCAGATATAACGATAATTCAGGTTGAAATCATTTCTTCTTGAGCAGGTCCTGCAGCTCCGGCGGGATATCGCCGCCGCCGGGAAGGCCCGGCATGCCGCCGCCGCCGCCCATGCCGCCGCCGCCGCCCAGTCCGGGCATGGCCGCACCCAGCCCGCCCTTGCCGAACAGCTGGCCCAGGCCCTTCAGCCCGCCCATCTTCTTGATCTGCTTCATCGCCTTGCCCATTTCCTGGTGCATTTTCAGAAGCTTGTTCACGTCCTGCACCTGCGTGCCGGACCCCGCCGCGATGCGCTTCTTGCGCCGCGCATTCAAAAGCTGCGGCGTCTCGCGCTCCTTCGGCGTCATCGACGAGATGATCGCATCCATGTGGAGCAGGACCTTGTCGTCCATGCCCGACTGCGCCATCGCCGCCTTGGCCTTCTTCATGCCCGGCAGCATGCCCGCGATGGCGCCGATGCCGCCCATCTTGGTCATCTGCTGCAGCTGCATGCGCAGGTCGTTCATGTCGAACTCGCCCTTCGCCATGCGCTTGGCGAGGCGCTCCGCGTCCTCTTCCTTGACGGCGGTCGCGGCCTTTTCGACCATCGACACGATGTCGCCCATGCCCAGGATGCGATTGGCCACGCGCGAGGGATGGAACGCCTCGATCGCGTCCAGCTTCTCGCCGGTGCCCGCGAACTTGATCGGCTTGCCGGTGACGGCACGCATCGACAATGCCGCACCGCCGCGTGCGTCGCCGTCCATGCGGGTCAGCACCACGCCGGTCAGCGGCACTTCGCCGGTAAAGCTCTGCGCGACATTGACCGCGTCCTGGCC
>JAPYSD010000661.1 GCA_029936705.1 Croceicoccus sp.
TTGGCCCAACTGAGGCAGGCGATCGCGGAAGGGCTGGAAAGCGGCGTGAGCGATCAGTCGCTGGACGAGATATGGACAACAGCAGAGAAGCGTAGTCACTCTGCAGATGCCTGACCTGCAAATCAGCAGGCGGGCAGCATCCGATCTTGCCGAGATCGCCAATTACACGATAGCTGAGTTTGGCATCGAACAGGCCCGCAAGTACCGCGATTTGCTGCAATCCTGCTTTCAATCCCTCCTCGACAACCCGGGCCTCGGCAGAAGCGCCGAGGACCTTGCGCCCGGTCTGCGCCGGATCAGGCAGCAGGCCCATGTTATCTTTTATCGGCCGGCCGGCAGCGCGATTCTGATTGTCCGGGTTCTTCACCACAGCAGGGACTTCGGTCGATATCTGTAATTGGGCGCGCCCGCCGACAGGCGCGAACTCCGAAATTCCAGCTTGGCTCTAGGAATCTCGCATTGCGGTCACGCCGGTGCCGACGCCCCACCATCGCTGGCCACATGCTTGCGGGTTTTTGCCATCACGGGCAAAGTCCTGCCATGCCCAAACCCCACGATCCCTACGACTATATCATCCGTCTGGAAGCCCGGATTGTCGGCATCGAGCCAGCGATCACCCGCACGCTGGAACTGCCGAGCGATCTCAATTTTGCACAGCTTCACGAGGTGTTGCAGGCAGCATTCGGGTGGACCGACAGCCATTTGCATCAATTCCGTGTCGGAGGCCTGACCATCGGCGCGCCCGAGGCTATTGAAGATGCTGCTTATGGCCCACGGGTGTTTGAGGCGACTGACGTCCAGCTCAAGGATCTGACATTTCCTTATGAGGTCGATGCGAAGCTCACCATCACCTATGAATACGACTTTGGCGATGATTGGCAGCACAAGCTGGTATTGCGTCGTGCCGAGATCGAAGAGGAGGTCAAATATCCCCGCTGCATCGCCGGCGAACGGTCGGGTCCGCCAGAAGATGTCGGTGGATACCCCGGCTATGCCGACTTCCTGGAAGCATGGCTCGACTCCACGCATGAGGAGCACAAGTCAGTGCGGCGATGGGCGGGCAAGACGTTCGATCCGGAGCGCTTCGACCTTGATGCAACCAACAAGGCCATCGCGAAGGCCATGCAGGCCTGTCGCGGCGATTACCGGCAACGACACATCCGCGACTGAGCCGGAGGCGGACCGTCCGGTCTCTGACGTCGCATCGAACGAAGCTGCCAGCGGCTATTCGCCAAGTTCTTCCGGCAGCACCCGACCAACTCAAGTCGTTCGGCGTTGTCGACGTGAGCGTCGGTTCTTGCTGAAACCCGCCATTCGGGTCCGCAAACCAGCGGTCGTCTTTGCGGACAGAACCGACACTCGCAACTCGGGTATTCTCGGCGCGGAGACGGGCACGCCTATACGGCGCGTGCGGAGTTCCCACACGAAGGACAGTGGTAAGCGTGGCGTGGAGGCCGCCGATTATGCGGCTTCGGCGATCAGCGGTCGCTGGGGAGCAGCCCAGTTCCATGGCATGAGCTCGTCCCAGCGCGATGCCGGCCATCCGTCTGCAATCTTTGCGATGACGTCGCCGATATAGGCCTGCGGCTCGATGCCGTTGAGTTTCGCGGTCTCGATGACGGAATAGATAGCAGCGGCGCGCTCCCCTCCCGCCTCGGAGCCAGCGAACAGCCAATTCTTGCGGCCTATAGCCATCGCCCGTTCATTCTGCCCATGTCGGCGAAGAGCGGGAAGTTCACTATCCT
>JAPYSD010000098.1 GCA_029936705.1 Croceicoccus sp.
GGCGATCACCAGACGTTCGACGCCCGCGACCCTTGCGGGGATCGCGTTCATCAGAAGCGAGGATGGATAGGCCGCGCGCCCGCCCGGCACATACAGCCCCGCCGCGTCGACTGGCCGCCAGATCGCGCCCAGCCGCACGCCCTGATCGTCGCGATAGTCGCGGCGGGCGGGCAATTGCTCGCGGTGATAGGCGGCGATGCGCTCCGCCGCGGTTTCGAGGGCCTGCCGCAGTTCGGGGGCCAGCGCGTGGAAGGCGGCTTCGCAGGCGTCCTTCGGGATCTGCCAGTCGTCCTCGCCAGCCGGTGTCCACTTGTCGAAGCGCGTGGTGTAGTCGGCCAGCGCCGCGTCGCCATCCGCCTTCACGCGGGCAATGATATTGGCAACGTCGCGGCTGACATCGTCATCCGCCTCGCGCCGGTCGGCGACGATGCGGGCGAACGCCTTGGCAAAGCCGGGATCGCTGGATTTCAGCCGCTTCATTCAGGCGGCCCCGACCGTTTCGGGCAGCGGCTGCGCGGCCAGTGCGCGGAACTTGTCGATCAGCGGGCCAAGCCGCGCGCTGTCGGTTTTAAGCGCGGCGCGATTGACGATCAGCCGCGCCGAGACGGGCAGCAGTTCGGCGGTTTCGACCAGCCCGTTTTCCTTCAGCGTCTTGCCGGTAGAGACGAGGTCCACGATCCGGTTCGCAAGGCCCAGCATCGGCGCCAGCTCCATCGCGCCGTTCAGCTTGACGCACTCGGCCTGGATGCCGCGCGCCTCGAACCAGCGGCGGGTGAGGTTGGGGTACTTGGTCGCGACCCGCAGATGGCTCGCGCTTCGCAATTCGGTGGGCGGCGCGTCCTTCGGCTCGGCGATGGAGAGGCGGCAATGGCCGATGCCCAGGTCCACCGGGGCGTAGAGATCGGGGTAGTCGAATTCCTCGATCACGTCGGACCCCACGATCCCCGCCTGCGCCGCGCCATGCGCGACGAAGGTCGCGACATCGAAGGCGCGCACGCGGATCAGGCGGATCGAGGCATCCTCGCACGCGAAGGACAGCGAGCGGTTCTTCTTGTCGTGGAAACCCGGTTCGGGCACGATCCCGGCGCGCGCCATCAGGGGCAGCGCCTCTTCCAGGATGCGGCCCTTGGGTATGGCGAAGGTGAGCGGCGGGTTAAGCGGCTGGGTCATGACAGCCGCGACTTAGGCGCGCGGACTGCGGCTGGCAATGGGCGTTACCCTTGGGGGCATTCCAGAAACCGGTCCATCGCGGCATTGACCGCCTCCGCATCCTCCCAGACGACGAAATGGCCCGCATCGGCGATGCGTTCGACGGTGAGGTCGGCGACGTGATCGCCCAGCCCCGCCAGATTGCCGGGGCGCAGCGCGTGGTCTTCCATGCCCCACATGACGAGCGTGGGGATCGTGATCCTGGGCACGGCGACAGGCCTGGCGTCGGCGGGTGCCTCGTACGGCGCGTCCATCGGCGGGACGTCGATGGTCGACGCGCGGTACCAGTTGATCATGCCAAAGGCGCGGTCCGGATCGGACCAGTCCTCAAGCAGGGCGGCCTGTTCTTCCGGCTCCGGCTTGGCCGAGGCGCCGCGGTCGGGAAACGCCTTGGCCAGCAGCGGCACCAGCCCGCCCTCGCGGATTATCGGGTCGTTTGCGGTGTCGCGGAAGGTGCGGATATATTGCGATGCCGCGCGCTGTTCGCGGTCGGTATGGAGCAGGCGCTGCATCACTGCGGGATGCGGCGCGTTGGCGATGATCGCGCGCGTTATCCGGCCCGCGTACGGCCCCCTGGCCGAGGGCTGTCCCGCCATCGCCACCGCCCAGGCGATCGCGCCGCCCCAATCGTGGCCGACGACAGTAAAGCTGGCCACGTCGAGCGCATCGGCGAGCGCGAAGACATCGCCCACCAGCAGTTCCGCGCGGTAATGATCCGGCCCGCCGGGTTTCGAGGAATGGCGATAGCCGCGCTGGTCGGGCGCGATGCAGCGATAGCGGCCTGCGAAATGCGGGAACTGGTGACGCCAGGTGCGATGCGATTCGGGAAAGCCGTGCAGGAAGATCAGGGCGGGGGCGTCCTTCGGCCCCTCGTCCCGGACCTGCAATTCGATATTATTGCCCAGATCTAGCGTTTTCACGTGTCAGTCCCATACCCGGTTTTCTTTCAGGGATAGCTGACAGTCTTTGGCTGGTCCGGCAAGGGGATGAATTCCTTGTCGTCGCCGGGCACTGTCCCGAACCGGCCCGCGCGCCAGTCTTCCTTGGCCTGGTTGATCCGGTCGCGCGAGGACGAGACGAAGTTCCACCAGACATGGCGCCGGGTCATCGCCTCGCCGCCCATCAGCACGACGCGCGCGCCCTTTTCGGACCGCAGCACCATCGCGCGGCCGGGGCGCAGCACGGCCAGCCTGAACTTGTCCAGCGCCTCGCCGTCCACCTCGGCCTCGCCCTCGACCAGCAGCAATGCGCGTTCGTCGGCCTCCGCCTCGATCGGCATGGCGCCGCCGGGGGCAAGGATGATGTCGGCATTGACCGTCGCGGCATGGCAGGTGGTCGGCGCGGTCACGCCCCACAGGCTGCCCATGATCACGCGGGCCTTGGCACACGTATCCTCTACGATGGGCAGGTCGTCCGCCGCGACGCTTTCGAAACCGGCGTCCATTTCCTCCTTCGCCTCGGGCAGGGCCAGCCAGGTCTGCGTGCCGAAGATCCTGCCGCCAGCCTCGCGCTCCGACTGGGGCGAGCGTTCGGAATGGACGATGCCGCTGCCCGCGGTCATCAGGTTCACCGCGCCGGGACGGATGGTGGCGAAGCTGCCCAGCGAATCGCGGTGATCGATCGCGCCCTGCATCAGATAGGTGACGGTCGACAGGCCGATATGCGGGTGCGGGCGCACGTCCATGCCGTTGCCGATTTCATATTGCGCGGGGCCGAACTGGTCGATGAAGACGAAGGGGCCGACCATGCGGCACGCGGCCTGCGGCACGGCGCGGCGCACTTCGAACGCGCCAAGGTCGTGGCTGACGGGTTCGACGGTCAGCGCGATCGCGCTGTCGGGATCATGCTCGCTCATGCTGCGTCAAGCTCCGGATAATGGCGGAAGATGCCGTCCTCGTTGAAATCCTGGCACCGGTCCGATGCGCGATAGGCCGCAATCGCGGGCAGGGAAGCAAAGGCATCGCGCGGCGCGTGCAGTTTCGGATAATCCGCCTGCAATGCCGCCATGCGCTGCGGGAACATGTAGTGCAGCCCGTCGATCAGCAGCGTCAGCGAGCTGTCGACATGGGTCCATTTCCCGCCCAGCACGAAGGGACCGTCGTTCAGCGCGGCGGCGCGTTCGAAATGGTCGAGGAACTTGGGGATGCGATCCTCGCGGAACTGCTGCGCGGCGCGCTTCGCCTCGTCCTTCTGGTCGGCGTAATAGGCACCGCTGCCGACCGGGTGATGCACGTTGTGCACTTCCGCCACGATGTCGGTGACGGTCAATTGCAACTGGATCAGGCCCAGGTCGGTGTTGAGATCGCCGCTGCCTAGGTCGTGGCGTTCCGCCAGCCAGGTCAATATGTGTGCGACCTGCGCGACCGCGAAATCGCCGTCGACCAGATAGGGCGGCGCGAAAGGCGCGAAGCCGCCTGTCTCGTTGCGCTTTTCCATGTCGGACAGCAGCGCTTCCACACCGTCGTCGCGGGCGGGTTCGCTATAGGGAATCTCCGCTGCTTCCAGTGCAAGGCGGACGAATTCGCCGCGGCCCGGCAGGCCCGGCCAGTAGAACAGGCGATAGGCCATCATGCGCGCTCCGGCAGCGGTTCGGCGGGTGCCAGCGCCTTGATCGCGAAGGCGTGCACACGCTGGCCCGGAATGTCGCCCAGAGCGGCCAGAACCTTGCGCTGGCGCTGCAGGCGGCTGGCGCCTTCGAACGCATCCGCGCGAATGACGACCGAGAAATGCGATTCGCCGCTGCCGTCGTCGCCTGCATGGCCCGAGTGCATCGCACTGTCGTTCGAGACGACCAGCGTCTCGGGATGGAACGCATCGGTCAGAAGCTGGCGTATTTCGCCTTCGATCGGTCCGGATTCGGGCATGGGCTGACTTTCGCAAGAACTTCGGGGGGTTCCATTTGGGGCGCGCTGCCATCATCTCAAGGGCAATGAAGCACGACAGGTTCCACGGACGATTCGAGAGTGAGGGGCGCCCATGCGACGCGCCGGGTTGTGAAGAGGCAGGCGAATTCCGCGCGCCGGGCCGCCGCGCGTCGGGATTCGACGGGCCGGGCGACTGGCGCTGGTTCTGCCTCGAGCATGTGCGCGCGTTCAACGCGGGCTATGATTTCTTCGAAGGAATGAGCGCGGACGAGATCCTGGACGCGCAGTCGCCCGCCTATGGCTGGGGAGCGGGAGCGACGAGGGGTCGCAACGCGTTCACGGCCACCGCGGGGATCGACGGCATGCCGCGCTGGGCCGACTTCGACGATCCGCTGGATGCGATCTCGGCCCGCGCGCAAGGTATCAAGAGCCGTGCGCGGCAAGGCTGGGAGCGTGAGGCGCGCGCCCGCGATGTCGGCCTTTCGGGCGCCGACCGCGAGGCGATGGACGTGCTGGGCCTGTCCTATGACGCGGACCGGCCCGCGCTGCGCCGCCGCTATTCGGAACTGGTGCGGCGCTATCACCCGGACCGCAACGGCGGCGACCGCAGCCACGAACAGCGGCTGCAAAGCGTGGTCGATGCCTATCAGCACCTCAAGAAGGCGCGGCGCTTCGGCTGACACCGCCCTGCGAAGCTGGCAACGGGACGGCCTTGGACTTTCATCGGCTCATGCGCCGCGCCGCGCGGCCTCGATCGCCATGATGTCGATCCTGCCCATCGTCATCATGGCTTCCATCACGCGCCTTGCGGCGTCGGGATCGGGATCGGCCATTCCGCGGGTCAAGGCGCGCGGCGTGATCTGCCAGCTATAGCCCCAGCGGTCATGGCACCAGCCGCACTCGCTGGCCTTGCCGCCATGGCCGACGATCGCATCCCATAGGCGGTCGGTCTCTTCCTGCGTGTCCGTATGGATCTGCAGCGAATAGGTCAGGTTCGGCGTGAATTCCGGCCCGCCGTTCATGAGCATGTAGGGGATGCCGCAGATCGTCATCATGACGACCAGCACATCGCCTGCCTTGCCTGCCGGATAATCCAGGCGAGCGGTGGACCTGCCGGATGGCGCTTTCCGGAAACGTTTCTGCATAGAACCGCGCGGCCTCTTCGGCGGTGCCGTCATACCACAGGCAGACGATCGCCTTGTCCGCGGCCGGGTCCTGGTCGCCACGGGCGTCAGCCATCCTGCGCTTCGGCGATTTTCGCGTTGTCGATCTCCTTCGCTGCGCGATAGGCGTCGCGGGCGCGCATCCTTTCGGCATAGGCGGAGAAGGCGGGCCGTTCGGGCATCGTGCCGAAGGCCATGCCCCAGTCGACGGCGGATCCGACATAGACATCGGCCATGGTGAAGCGGTCGCCGCAAACGTAATCGTGGTCCGACAGCCACCATTCCAGCGTGTCCATGGTCAGGTCGTAATGGCCGAACCCTGCCATCATGGCGCGCCCCTCGGGCACTTCCCAGCCCATCGATCGCGCGGTGATCGCCTGTTCCAGCGGCCCCGCGGCAAAGAACAACCAGCGGTAATAGGCACCCCGCTCGCGCGGCGTCGGCAGCAGCGTCTGGCGCGGCGCGATTTCCGCCAGATAGTGGCAGATCGCGGGCGCCTCGCTGACGGTGATGTCGCCGTCCGACGTATGGTGGATGATCGTCGGGATCTTGCCCATAGGGTTCGCATCCAGCAGCGCCTGCGGCTTGGCCTCCGAGTCCACCAGCACGGTATCAAAATCGATGCCCGCCTCGCGCAGCGCCCAGTGGGCGATCTGCCCGCGGCTCATCGGATTATGGAAGAAGGTGATATCGGCCATGCGTCAGTCCTTTTTCGGGGCGAGAAGGCCGAAGATCGTGCCTTCCGGGTCCTGGGCGAGCACGATCACCTCGTCGCCCGGCACTTCTTCGGGGCCGAACACGATGGTGCCGCCGTGCGTTTCTATCGCAGATCGCGCGGCGTGGATATCGGGCACGCGAAAGTAGAACCGCCAGCCCCGCGAACTGCCCTCCATCGCGGTCATCGCGGCGCCGATGGCCTTGGCTCCCGCCTTCAGGAACACATAGTCGCCCATGGCGCCCATGCTCATCCGCTCGTCCGTGTCATAGCCGAAGAGGCCGCGATAGAAATCGAGCGCCGCTTCCAGGTCCGGCGTGATCAGCTCGTTCCAGCCGCAGCGTCCGTAGGTTCCGCCCTCGGCGGCAAAGACGTGGCTGTCCGCATCGTGAAAGCCGCGCATCACATAGAACGGATTGCCTTGCGGGTCGGTGACAAAGGCCATGCGGCCCACGCCCTCGATATCGGAAGGGGGCATCAGGACCGTTCCGCCGGCGGTGGCGAGGCGGGCGGCGGTATCGTCGACATCCTCCACGCAGAAATAGGCTGCCCACATCGGGCGCGCGCCGCCCGCCACCATCTCTGGCGAAAGCTGCATCGCGCCGCCCGCGGCGTCATGCTCACCCTCGCCGTACTTGATGAAGCTGTAGGAGGGGGGATCGTCCATCCCCGCGTCGACGAAGCTCCAGCCGACCACAGCCGCATAGAACGGCGCGGTCACGCCGAGGTCGCGGGTCATAAGTTCGTACCAGATCGGCTCTCCGGTAGGGTTGGCCATGCTCGTGTCCTCCTGCGTCGCTAGCGGCCGAGTTCGAGTATCGGCGCGAAGCCGCCGAAGATCATGCGCTTGCCGTCGAAGGGCATGTCGCCCATTTGCGCGAAGATCGGGTCGCCCTCCATCGCCTGTTCCGCCGCATCGGCCGCGGCGCGGTCGGGCCATATCACCCACGAGAACACGATCTTCTCACCCGGTTCGGCGGCGACCGCGCGGCGGAAGTCGGTGTGCTTCCCATCCTCGACGCGTTCTTCCCACGCCTCCATCACCTCGGCTGCGCCATGGTCCATCAGCCAGCGGTCGAACCGTTCGGCGACGGCCAGATAGGCGTCCCGGTTTCCTTCCGGAACGGGGATCACGAAACCCTGGACATACATCACGCATTCTCCATCTGCGGTGCGAAGCGGTCGTCGAAGCCGGCCAGTTGATCGGCCACTGCCTGCCGGAAGGCAGGCCGATCGCTGCCGCGCTGCACATAGGCGGCGAGCGACGGGTGATCGCCCAGCGTCTCCATCGAGGCGCTGCTGCGCAGGACCGAGACCATTGCAATGTCGGCGATCGAAAAAGCGCCCGCCAGCCATTCGCGCGAGCCGAGCGCAGCGGCAACGGCCCGGTGCCGCCGGTCGAGGTTTTTTCGGGCTTCGGGGCGGCGCAGGTCGGCCCATTGCTCTCCGGCGCTGAACATCTCGATGGCGGCAAGTTCGTTCTGCACCGGCTCTACGCTGTTGTAGGCGGCGAACAGCCAGGACAGCGCATCGGCGCGCGCCTGTCCGGCGGCAGGCAGCAGCTTGCCAGTTTTCTCTGCCAGGTGAAGCAGGATCGCGCCGCTTTCGAACAGATGGATGTCGCCGTCGCGCAGCACCGGGACCTGGCCAAATGGCTGTTCGCTGCGCCAGTCGGCGGGCTTGTCCATGACGCTGATCAGCCGCTCGCGATAGGGGAGGCCGGTCTCTTCGCAGAACCACCGGGCGCGGATGTCACGCACGAAGCCGGCGGCGAAGGGGGGAACCCAGTTGTAGCCGGTAATCTCGATCGCGGCATCGGGTGCGATGGGCATGTCGATCCTCCGTCACGGCACCGCGATCGCGCTCGTCCGGCGACTCGGCGGCATGGCTGACTTGCGATTCGTGACATCGCGGGTTACAAAAGGCAACTATGAAGTTTCAAAATGAAAGTAGCGCGCGGCAGGGAGCGGCTGGTACCCCTGCTCACGGGCGCTGGTATGAGGATGCGTGCGCCGCCAGCTTTGCCTTCGAACTGATCGGTGAGCGGTGGTCGCTGCATGTCATGCGCGAACTGATGCTGGGCCCAAGGCGCTTTTCCGACATTCGCGCCGCACTGCCCGGCATCAGCGCCAAGGTGCTAACCGAACGGCTGGCGCGGCTGGAGGAACTGGGCGTTCTGATCCGCCGCAAGCTGCCGCCGCCCGCCGCCGTGCAGGTCTATGAACTAACCGAGTGGGGCTACATGGCAGAGCCGGTGATGCAGGAGCTGGGCCGCTGGTCCGTGCGCTCGCCGCTGCACGATCCCACGCTGCCGCTGACCGCCGTGTCCGCGATGCTGTCGCTGCGCACGATGCTCGACCCCATGAAAGCCGCTGCGTTGGAAGCACGGATCGGATTCGATTTCGCTGGCGACCGTTTTCTGGCGCGGCTTGCCGGCGGCGCCTTGACGATCCGCCGCGCTGATGATCTGGCAGAGGCCCAGGCGATCTTCCGGGCGCCCGCCCCGGGTGCGATCCTGCCGCTGTTCTATGGCAAGCGCGACCCGGACGAGGTCGCCGCCACGACCGGGCTGGCGATCGAGGGGGACCGCGAACTGGCGCTGCGTTTCGCGGGAATTTTCGCGCTTCCGCCCAAAATTGCCCCTTCGTCCACCGGCAACGCGCACTAATCGCGGTTGCAGCAAAGGCCCGCCCCGTATAACCGAGGGGCGCGATGAACGAGATGATCCAGAACACCAACAGCCACGAAACGCTGATGCAGGCGCCCGATACCGAAGTCGACGTGCGCGAGACTTTCGGCATCGATATCGACATGAAGGTGCCCGCCTTCTCGAAGGCGGACGAGCGTGTGCCCGATACGGACGAGGCCTATGTGTTCGATCCGGACACGACGCTGGCGATCCTGGCAGGCTTTGCGCACAACCGCCGCGTGATGGTGCAGGGCTATCACGGCACCGGCAAGTCGACCCATATCGAACAGGTCGCCGCGCGGCTGAACTGGCCGTGCGTGCGCATCAATCTCGACGCGCATATCAGCCGGATCGACCTGGTCGGGCGCGATGCCATCGTGCTGCGCGACGGGTTGCAGGTGACCGAATTCCGCGAAGGGCTGCTGCCGTGGGCGCTGCAGACGCCGACCGCGCTGGTGTTCGACGAATATGACGCGGGCCGCCCCGACGTGATGTTCGTGATCC
>JAPYSD010000099.1 GCA_029936705.1 Croceicoccus sp.
TGCTGCAGGCGTGCGAGCTTGCGGGCAAGGAAATCCCGCGCTTCTGCTATCACGAGCGGCTGTCGATCGCTGGCAATTGCCGCATGTGCCTGGTCGAAGTGAAGCCCGGACCGCCCAAGCCGCAGGCCAGCTGCGCGCTGCCAGCGGCGGAAGGACAAGAGATCCGCACCGACAGCGAGATGGTCAAGAAGGCGCGCGAAGGGGTGATGGAGTTCCTGCTCATCAATCACCCGCTAGACTGCCCGATCTGCGACCAGGGCGGCGAATGCGACCTGCAGGACCAGGCCATGGCCTATGGCCGCGGCGCCACGCGCTATCACGAGAACAAGCGCGCGGTGACCGAGAAGTACATGGGCCCGCTGATCAAGACGATCATGACCCGCTGCATCCATTGCACCCGCTGCGTCCGCTTCAGCGAGGAGATCGCCGGCGTGGACGAGATCGGCGCGCTGTACCGCGGCGAGAACATGCAGATCACGACCTATCTGGAAAAAGCCGCCAAGCACGAGCTTTCGGCCAATGTGATCGATCTGTGCCCCGTCGGCGCGCTCACCAGCCGCCCCTATGCGTATGAAGCGCGTCCGTGGGAGCTGAAGAAGACGCTGGGCATCGACGTGATGGACGCGGTCGGCGCGAACATCCGCATCGACAGCCGCGGGCGCGAGGTGCTGCGCATCCAGCCGCGCATCAACGACGACGTGAACGAGGAGTGGATCGCCGACAAGTCGCGCTATGGCGTCGACGGTCTGACGCGCCGCCGCCTCGACAAGGTGTGGATCCGCAAGTCCGGCAAGCTGGAGCAGTCCAGCTGGGACGAGGCGTTCGGCATGATCAAGGCAGCGAATGCCGGCAGCGCCATCGCGGCGGTCTATGGCGACTTGGTCGATTGCGAGACGATGTTCGCGGCCAAGGCGCTGCTGAAGGCTTGCGGCTCGACCCTGGTCGAGGGACGTCAGACCGGCATGGTCTATGACACCTCGAACCTGCAGGCCGTCACCTTCAACACCACGCTGGCCGAGATCGAGAATGCCGATGCCGTGCTGGTGATCGGCAGCCAGATCCGGCACGAGGCTCCGCTGCTGAATGTTCGCCTGCGCAAGGCAGCCAAGGGCGGCGCGAAGATCTTCCATGTCGGTCCGGAATACGACACGACCTATGCGGCGACGTTCCTTGGCAACGATCTGTCGGTGCTGAACGGTCTGGCCAGCGAAGTCGTCGACGCGATGAAGGGGGCCGAACGCCCCGCGATCATCGTGGGCGGCGCGGCGCTGGGCCGCGGTGCGCTGGGCAAGGCATTGGCGCTGGCGGCCGAGTTCAATGTCGTCAAGGACGGCTGGAACGGGTTCAACGCGCTGCACTTCTCGCCCTCGCGCATGGGCGGACTGCTGCTCGGCCTCGCGCAGAAGGGCGGCATGGCCGATATCGCGGCAGCCAAGCCCAAGGTGCTGCTGTCGCTTGGCGCGGACGAGATGGATTATGCGCCCTATGGCGACGCGCTGAAGGTCTATATCGGCCATCACGGCGACAAGGGCGCGCATGCGGCGGACATCATCCTGCCTGCCGCGGCCTATACCGAGAAGGCCGGCACCTACGTCAATATCGAGGGGCGCGTGCAGCGTTCGGAAAAGGCCGTCTTCGCGCCCGGCGACGCGCGTGAGGACTGGACGATCCTGCGCGCTCTTGCCGATGCCTTGGGCGTCGAGGTCGGCTTCGACAATTTCGACCAGCTGCGTTCCGCGATGTTCGCGGACACGCCCGCGCTGGCGCATGAAGGCCTGGCGGAACTTGGCGGTTCGCTTCCGGCGGGCGGCGGTGATGCTTCGGGCGTGATCGACAATTATCCGATCGCGGATCCCTATCTGACCAACCCGATCCTGCGCGCGAGCCCGACGATGCAGCGCTGCTCCGCCGAGCTGTGGCACGGCGAAACCATCGCGGAGGCCGCGGAATGACCGACTTCTTCGTATCCATCGGCATCCAGTACGGGTGGGCTTGGTTCCTTGCCACGGTCGCGGGCGTCCTGCTGATCGCCCTGCCGCTGATGCTGGGCGTGGCCATGATCATCTATGCCGATCGCAAGATCTGGGCGGCGATGGCGCTGCGCAAGGGGCCCAACGTGGTGGGCCCGTTCGGCCTGCTGCAAAGCTTTGCCGACGGCCTGAAGGTGTTCCTGCAGGAAACCATCATCCCCTCGGCGTCGAACAAGGGCCTGTTCCTGATCGCGCCGATCATCACCTTTACCGTGGCGCTGCTGGCATGGGCGGTGGTTCCGTTCGGTCCCGGGATGGTGCTGGCGGACATTAATATCGGCCTGCTCTACATCCTGGCGATCAGCTCGCTGGGCGTGTACGGCGTGGTGATCGCGGGCTGGGCATCGAACTCGAAATACCCGTTTTTCAGCGCGATGCGAGCCGCGGCTCAGATGATTTCCTATGAAGTCTCGATCGGCTTCATCCTCATCTGCGTGATCCTGTTCGCGAACACGAACAACCTGTCCCTCATGATCGAGGCGCAGCGCGGTTTCGGCTTCGGCATCGTCAACGGGTTTTTCTTCCACATCCTGCTGTTCCCGATGTGGGTGCTGTTCCTGATCTCGGGCATGGCGGAAACCGCACGTGCCCCGTTCGACCTGACTGAAGCAGAGAGTGAGCTCGTCGCCGGTTACCAGACCGAATATTCGTCGATGAGCTTCGCGCTGTTCTGGCTGGGCGAATATGCCAACGTGCTGCTGATGTGCGCGCTGAACGCGATCCTGTTCTTTGGTGGCTGGCTGCCGCCGATCGACTGGGAACCGCTGTATTATGTGCCGGGCATCATCTGGTTCCTGCTGAAGATCCTGTTCTTCTTCTTCATCTTCTCATGGGTGAAGGCCACCGTGCCGCGCTTCCGCTATGACCAGCTGATGCGTCTGGGCTGGAAGGTCTTCCTGCCGATGAGCCTGCTGTTCGTCGTGCTCGTTTCGGGCTGGCTTATGCTGACGAGGTATTCATGAGCGTTGCTCATCTCATAAAATCGTTCACCCTGTGGGAATTCTTGAAGGCGCATGCCCTTACGCTGAAGTACTTCTTCAAGCCCAAGGCGACGATCAACTATCCGTTCGAGAAGAACCCGCTGAGCCCACGTTTCCGCGGCGAACACGCGCTGCGCCGCTATCCCAACGGGGAAGAGCGCTGCATCGCGTGCAAGCTGTGCGAGGCGGTCTGCCCCGCGCAGGCCATCACGATCGAGTCCGAACCGCGCGCCGACGGCAGCCGCCGCACCACGCGCTACGACATCGACATGACGAAGTGCATCTATTGCGGCTTCTGCCAGGAAGCGTGCCCCGTGGACGCCATCGTCGAGGGACCGAATTTCGAATATGCCACCGAAACGCGTGAAGAACTGCTTTACGACAAGGCGAAACTGCTGGCGAACGGGGACAAGTGGGAGCGGGCCATCGCCGCGAACCTTGAAGCCGATGCGCCGTATCGCTAGGGGCGCGCTCGCGGGACATCAAAACCCATGATCCAGACCATCACCTTCTACCTCTTCTCGGCCCTCGTGATTGCATCGGCCTGCTTCGTCATCATGGCGAGGAACCCTGTGCATTCCGTGCTGTGGCTGATCCTTGCCTTCTTCAACGCCGCGGCGCTGATGGTGCTGGTGGGGGCAGAGTTCATCGCGATGCTGCTCGTCATCGTCTACGTCGGCGCGGTCGCCGTGCTGTTCCTGTTCGTGGTCATGATGCTCGACATCGACTTTTCCGAACTGCGCGCCGGTTTCGTGAAGAACGCGCCGCTTGGCGTTGCCATCGCGGTCGTGCTGTTCGTCGAACTGTTCGTCGGCCTCGTCGCCTATAATGCGGGCGGGCTGGAACTTGGTACGCCCGACGGCATGAACGCGCCGATGCTGGACCGCAGCAATATCGCCTCGATCGGGGCGCTGCTCTACTCGCGCTATCTCTTCCTGTTCGAGGCGGCGGGCGTGATCCTGCTGGTCGCCATGGTCGGCGCCATCGTGCTGACCCTGCGCCACCGTCCCGACGTGCGCGGCCAGGACATCTCGAAGCAGGTGAAGCGCCGTCCGGAAGAAGCCATCGTCAAGACCCGTCCCGAAGTGGGCGCGGGCGTGAAACTGTAAGGAGGGCGCCGTGATCGGAATCGAACATTACGTCGTCGTCAGCTCGATCCTGTTCGTGCTGGGCGTGCTGGGCATCTTCCTCAACCGCAAGAACGTGATCGTCATCCTGATGGCGATCGAGCTGATCCTGCTGGCGGTGAACATCAACTTCGTCGCGTTCAGCGCCTTCCTCAGCGACCTGACCGGCCAGATCTTCGCCATGTTCGTCCTGACCGTCGCGGCGGGCGAGGCGGCGATCGGGCTTGCGATCCTGGTCATCTATTTCCGTGGCCGCGGCACGATCGCGGTGGACGACATCCACCGGATGAAGGGATAAGGCCGCCCGCCATGATCCAGATACTCGTCTTTGCGCCGCTGCTGGCGGCGATCGTCGCCGGCTTGGGCAATCGCTCGATCGGGTCCTTCCCGGCGAAAGTGATCACCACCGGCGCGCTGTTCCTGTCCTGCGCGCTGGCGTGGATGATCTTCGTTCCGTTCCTGGGCGGCGGCGGCAGCGCCTATGTCGTGCCCGTGCTGACCTGGGTGCAGTCGGGCGACATGAATTTCGACTGGGCGCTGCGCGTCGACACGCTGACGGCGGTGATGCTGGTGGTGATCACCAGCGTCTCGGCCCTCGTGCACCTCTATTCGTGGGGGTACATGGACGAGGATCCGGACCAGCCGCGCTTCTTCGCCTATCTGTCGCTGTTCACTTTCGCCATGCTGATGCTGGTGACGGCCGACAACCTGGTGCAGATGTTCTTCGGCTGGGAAGGGGTGGGCCTCGCGTCCTATCTGCTGATCGGTTTCTGGTTCCGCAAGCCCAGCGCCAATGCCGCCGCGATCAAGGCCTTCGTGGTCAACCGCGTGGGTGACCTCGGCTTCATGCTGGGCATCTTCGGCACGTTCCTGGTGTTCAACACCACCTCGATTTCCGAGATCCTGGCCGCTGCGCCGGGCATGCAGGGCTCGACGATCACCTTCCTCGGCATGCGCCTCTTCACGATGGACATCCTGTGCCTGCTGCTGTTCGTCGGCGCCATGGGCAAGTCGGCGCAGCTTGGCCTGCATACCTGGCTTCCCGACGCGATGGAGGGGCCGACCCCCGTGTCGGCACTGATCCACGCCGCCACGATGGTGACCGCGGGCGTGTTCATGGTCTGCCGCCTGTCCCCGATGTTCGAGGTTGCGCCCGTCGCGTCCGGCTTCGTCATCGCCATCGGCGCGCTGACCTGCTTCTTCGCGGCGACCGTCGGCACCACGCAGACCGACATCAAGCGCGTGATCGCCTATTCGACCTGTTCGCAGCTGGGCTACATGTTCTTCGCCGCGGGCGTGGGCGCGTACAACACGGCGATGTTCCACCTGTTTACCCACGCCTTCTTCAAGGCGCTGCTGTTCCTGGGCGCGGGCTCGGTGATCCACGCGATGCACCATGAGCAGGACATGCGCTATTACGGCGGTCTGAGGAAGCAGATCCCGATCACCTTCTGGGCGATGATGGCCGGCACGCTGGCGATCACCGGCGTCGGGCTGTGGTTCGCGCATGTCGGCTTCGCAGGCTTCTATTCCAAGGACGCGATCCTCGAATCCGCCTTCGCACGCGGGACCGAGCTGTCGCAGGTGGCCTTCTTCCTCGGCATCTTCGCGGCGCTGCTGACCAGCTTCTACAGCTGGCGCCTGATGTTCCTCACCTTCTGGGGCAAGCCGCGCTGGATCGAGAGCGAGCATATCCAGCACGCCGTCCACCACGGTCATGACGAGCCGGAGGACCACAATCCCGCTCGGCAGGAAGATTCGGGCCATGACCCGCATCACCCGGCCGACCCGCCGCATGCGCATGACGGCACCGGCGGCTATCACCCGCACGAAAGCCCGGCCGTCATGCTGGTGCCGCTGATCGTGCTGTCGGTCGGCGCGGTGTTCGCGGGCGCGGTGTTCAGCCACGCCTTCCTCGACAGCGCGGAGTTCTGGGGCGGATCGCTCTATTACAACGAGCATCTGGTCCACGCGATGCACGAGGTTCCGGCCTGGGTGAAGATCGCGCCGGGTATCGTGATGCTGATCGGCCTGGCGATTGCGTGGAACAACTATATCCGCGACACGTCGGCACCGGCCCGCTTCGTCGGCCAGTTCGGCTTCTTGTACCGGTTCCTCAAGAACAAGTGGTACTTCGACGAGCTGTACAACGCGGTTTTCGTGAAGCCCGCTTTCTGGCTGGGCCGCAAGTTCTGGACCATCGGCGACGTCGGTATCATCGACCGCTTCGGACCGAATGGCGCGGCGTCGCTCGTCGCGGCCAGCTCGCGCTTCGCGAGCAAGGTCCAGACCGGTTATCTTTATTCCTATGCTCTGATCATGCTGCTCGGCCTTGTCGCCGCGGTCAGCTGGGTCATTGCAACGATGGCGGGGCAGTAAGTTCGTGGACGGCTTTCCGATCCTTTCGCTCATGCTTCTGGTGCCGCTGGTCGGCGCCATCGCATGCTTCTTCGTATCGGCGCCGACGGCGCGGGTCGTCGCGCTGGCAGCCACGCTGATCGATCTCGCGCTCGGCATCGTGCTGTGGGGCGCCTTCGACATCGGCGGCGCGCAGTGGCAGTTTACCGAGCGTGCCGAGCTGTTCGCAGGCTTCAGCTGGGCGCTGGGCATCGACGGCATCGCCCTGCTGCTGATCCTGCTCACGGTCTTCCTCATGCCGATCTGCATCGGGGCCAGCTGGAACTCGATCAACAGGCGCGTCGGCGAATACATGGCCGCGTTCCTGATCATGGAAACGCTGATGATCGGCGTGTTCGCGGCGCAGGACCTGTTCCTGTTCTACATCATGTTCGAGGCCGGCCTTATCCCGATGTACCTGATCATCGGCATATGGGGCGGGGACAACCGCATCTACGCGGCCTACAAGTTCTTCCTGTACACGCTGATCGGATCGGTGCTGATGCTGATCGCGATGTTCTGGATGGTCCGCGAGGCGGGCACCACCGACATCCCGACGCTGATGGCGTTCAACTTCCCGGCTGGCGCGCAGATCTGGCTGTGGCTGGCCTTCTTCGCCAGCTTCGCGGTCAAGATGCCGATGTGGCCGGTGCATACCTGGCTGCCCGACGCGCACGTCCAGGCGCCCACCGCGGGTTCGGTCATCCTGGCGGGCGTGCTGCTCAAGATGGGCGGCTATGGCTTCATCCGCTTCGCGATCCCGATGTTCCCCGAGGCGAGCGTACAGTTCGCATGGCTCGTCTTCGCGCTGTCGATGATCGCGGTGGTCGTCACCAGCCTGATCGCGCTGGTGCAGCACGACATGAAGAAGCTGATCGCCTACTCCTCGGTCGCGCACATGGCGATCGTGACGGCGGCGCTGTTCGCATTCAACGTGCAAGGCTTCGAAGGCGCGATGATGGTGATGCTGGGCCACGGCCTGGTATCGGGCGCGTTGTTCCTGTGCGTCGGCGTGATCTACGACCGGCTGCACACGCGTGAGATCGACCGTTACGGCGGTCTTGCGATCAACATGCCGAAATACGCGATCTTCTTCCTGCTGTTCACCATGGCCTCGATCGGGCTGCCGGGTACCAGCAACTTCATCGGCGAATTCCTCGGCCTCGCCGGGATCTACCAGGCGTCGAGCTGGGTGGCGCTGGTCTGCACCACGGGCATCATCCTGGGCGCGGCCTACATGCTCTATCTCTACCGCCGCGTGGCGTTCGGCGTGCAGAAGAACGAAGATGCCGCGGCCATGCCCGACCTCGATGGCCGGGAATGGCTGATGCTGGTGCCGCTTGCCGCCGCGACGCTGTGGATGGGCATCTATCCGGAAAGCTTCCTTGCGCCCATGCGCGGCGACATCGAATGGCTCGACCAGCGGCTCGCCAGCGTGGCGCCCGCAGGTGACGCACATCTCGCCATGCCCAGTGCAGAGTCGCAGGCCGCTGCGGCCACTGCCGAAGAACACCATGATATGGGTGAGGGTGCCCACTGATGACCGATTTCTCGCAATCCCTCGCGCTTATCGTCGCAGAGGAAATCCTCACCGTCGCAGGGCTCATCCTGTTGCTGGCTTCCGCGTGGCTGGGCGACAAGGCGTCGCGCGGCATCTCGATCGCGGCGGTCGCCACCCTGGTGGCCTGCGCCGCGGTCGCGATCCCAACGCTTTCGGGCGGAATGATGGGACCGGACCGGGTCGCGTTCCTCGGGCAGTATAACGCCGACGCGTTTTCGGCCTTTGCCAAGCTGCTGATCTATCTGTCCGCCGCCGTCACGCTGATGGTCGCGCCGCGTTTCCTGGAAAACTACGGGGCGATGCGGGCGGAATTCCCGGTGTTGGTGCTGTTCGCGGTGCTCGGCATGAATATGATGGTGTCGGCGGGCGACTTCCTCACGCTCTACATCGGGCTCGAGCTCAACTCGCTGTCGGCCTACGTGCTGGCTTCGTTCCTGCGCACGGACGAGCGTTCGGCCGAGGCTGGCCTCAAGTATTTCGTACTCGGCGCACTGGCGAGCGGGATCATCCTGTTCGGCATGAGCCTGACCTACGGCTTCACCGGCAGCACTGATTTCGCAACCGTCCGCCTCGCCATGACCGGCGAGATCGGCATCGGCGCGATTTTCGGCCTGGTGTTCGTGCTCGCGGGCCTTGCCTTCAAGATCAGTGCGGTTCCCTTTCACATGTGGACGCCCGACGTCTACGAAGGCGCACCGACGCCCGTCACCACCTTCTTCGCGACGGCCCCCAAGGTCGCCGCGCTGGCGCTGACCATGCGCGTCGCGCTCGGCGCTTTCGGCGGGCAGGTCGGTGCGTGGCAGCAGATCGTGATCTTCGTGGCGCTGGCCTCGATCGTGGTCGGTGCGCTGGGCGCGATCGGCCAGGCGAATATCAAGCGGTTGCTCGCCTTTTCGTCGATCAACAATATCGGTTTCCTGCTGATCGGCCTTGCCGCCGCGACGCCCGAAGGCGCCTCGGCGATGCTGGTCTACCTCGCGATCTATGTCGCGATGAGCATTGCGGGCTTTACCGTGGTGCTGATGCTGCGCGATGTCGA
>JAPYSD010000100.1 GCA_029936705.1 Croceicoccus sp.
CGAGAACCCCACCTACAAGCAGGTCTGCTCGGGCAATACCGGGCATGCGGAGGCCGTCCGCCTGACCTTCGATCCCGATGTGATCAGCTATGCCGACATGCTGGACGTGTTCATGGGGACGCATGATCCGACGCAGCTGAACCGGCAGGGCAACGACGTGGGCACGCAGTATCGCTCCGCTATCTTCCCGTTGAACGAAGCGCAGAAGGCCGGGGCCGAGGCCGCCATCCGCCGCGCGCAGGACGAACGCGACCTGCCGGTCGTCACCACGATCGAGGAGCCGACCGAGTTCTACGTGGCCGAGGACTACCACCAGGAATATTGGGAAGGCGACGGCCAGCGCAATCCCTATTGCATGGCGACGATCCCGCCCAAGCTGGCAAAACTGCGCAAGAGCTTTGCCAGCCGTTCGAAGACGCCCGCCGAATAGAGATCAGCGGCGCATGAAGCGGGCGGCGAAGAAACCGTCCAGTCCGCCCGCTTCCAGCATCATGCCCGGATCGGTACGAAGCCAGCCTTCGCGGGTCGGCTCAAGATCGCCCGGCAGCTCTTCGGAAGCGATCGCGATCGGCTCCAGTCGCTCGTCAGTGGCTAGCTGGCTTGCGCGGTCCTCCCCTTCTTCGCGTTCCAGCGAACAGACGGCATAGACCAGCTTGCCGCCCGGCTTCAGCCAGTCGATGGCCTTGTCGGCAAGGGCGCTCTGCAATTCCGTCATTTCGTCCAAGCGGCTTGGCAGAAAGCGGTGTAACACGTCGGGGTGCCGCCTGCAGGTGCCGGTCGCGCTGCACGGTGCATCCAGAAGGATGGCATCGAAAGGCTCCTGCGGCTGCCATTGCAGCGCATCGGCGGTCACGATCCTGGCATCCAGACCGGTACGCTGAAGATTATCGCGCAGTCGCTCCAGCCGCCGTTTCGAGATGTCGAGCGATGTTACGTTCCACCCTGCGGCAGCCAGTTGCAGGCTCTTCCCTCCCGGTGCTGCGCAAAGATCGAGCACCCGCTTGCCCGCACCTTCGCCCAGCAGGCTTGCAGGGATCGTCGCGGCCGCGTCCTGCACCCACCAGGCGCCTTCCGCATAGCCGGGCAATTCGGTCACGGCCTGCCCGCGCGGCAGTCGCAATCGGCCCTTGCCCATAGAGATAGCGCCCAGCCTCTCTGCCCATTCAGCCTCGCCGCTCGCATCGCGCAGCATGATGTCGAGGGGCGGAAGCGCGGCAAGGCCGCTGCGGATCGCATCGACCCGGCCCGGCCATTGGCTCTCCCAGCGATCGGCGACCGGTTCGGGCAGGCTTGGCAATTCGGGCAGTCGCGCATCCTGTTTCATCAGGGTCGAGAACACGCCGTGGGCGAGCCGGCGCGGCCCGCCCGTCAGCAGCTCAAGCCCCGTGGAAACCACCGCATGCGGCGGCGTATCGAGCCGCAGGGCCTGCGCCAGCATCAGGCGGAGGACGGTGCGTACCTTGGCATCATCGGCCAGCCGCTGCCGCGTCGCTCCATCGATCAACACGTCCAGATCGACCAGCCAGCGCAAGCTTTCCCCAGCGATAGCGCGTGCCAGGGCAGCATCTGCGGGGCGCAACCGTCCAGCCGCGCGCGGCAGGGCGACGTCCATCGTATCGCCGCGCCGAAGCACGGCGTCGAGGACCTGAAGCGCGGCCCTGCGGGCGGGTAATCCGGCTATATCGGGCAAGCAAGGCTCCTGAAAACGATTGCGTCGGCCCTAGCTGCGCTTGCCAAGATGCGCCAGCCACCCCATGTTCGATCCATGACGAAACGCGCCACCAAGCGGCCCGCCGGGTTCGAGAAGCCAGCCCATTGGTCGAATGAGCCCGCGCCCCAGCCGGGCAAGGGTTCGCGCCATGAAAAGGGCGAAAGGCCCGACCCCACGCGTTACGGCGATTGGGAGAAGGACGGCATCGCAATCGATTTCTGATCGCGCTTTGCTTCTGACCCGGCCTGCGGCCTATTGCTCGATGACCCGTGTTTCGGGGTGATGCTTGTCGAGATGCTTGCGGATGATCTTCAGGTTCCGCGTATTGGACCGGAAGAGCACGTCGAACGCATCGCCGACCAGCGGGATGGCGCCGACCGCCGTGTCGAACGCCACATTGGCGCCCATCTTCCAAATCTTCCACTTAGGCACGCCCAGGTTACGCGCTTCCCACACGATATAGGCGCCCATCGACGCGGTGAGCAGATCGCCGATCACAGGAATCAGCCCTGCGATGGCGTCAAGCCCGATGGGGTAATTGATGCCGGGAATGCGGAAGCTGCGCTCGAGAACCCGCTCCAGCATCTCGACCCGCTGGCGGATCGAGGCGGGATCGCTGCCCATGCCGATGGACTGCGCCTGGAACATGGGCTCGAAGCGTTCCGGCCGAGGCGGTTCGTTGTTTTCCATTTTACCTAGGTGGGGGGCAGTGCCAGCGGGGACAAGGGATGCACCCCAAGCGCGTTCACCGCGAACCCGTCGACCGACCCCCTGACGAGCGAGAACCGGATCGGCGCGCCAAAGGGAATGAAGCCGTTCTCGGCCGCGATCAGTTGCTCGGCCTCGGCCATCAGGGCGGCACGGCGGGCGTCGTCGGGTTCACTCATCGCCTCTTTTACCAAGGCGTCGCCGTCCGGATTGCACGCGGCATCCGAAATACGGCAGTTGAGCCGGTTCAGATACCACCGTGCCATGCGATAGCGCGCCACCTCGTCGACGAGCCAGAGATCGGCGCCGTCCTGGTTGGTAGTCCGCTCAAGCCCCAGCCCGATCGCCGCCAGGTCGCGGCGCAAGCGGCTGAACAGCAGGTCGCCGCCGCGGCCGGGCGGAAGCGCCACGCTCAACGCGGGTATCGCGCCATCCGCAGCGGACCAGCCCTGAACCCGGCGGCGGGCCAGCTGCTGCCGTTCTTCCAAGGTGATGGCCTGCCAACGCTCCTGCGGTGGGCTGGCGCTGTCGGGAAGACCTGCGGGCACGATGCGCGTGGTCGGCACCCAGCCGCCGATGTTGAACGGTTCGATCAGCGCGTCGCGGTCGATGGCCATCGCGATGGCCTCGCGATTGGCCGGATCGCTCAGGAAGCCGTCGTCCCTTCGCGCGAGGGCAAGCCCGAACAGGCCCGAAACCGGGTCGAGCCGGATCGCGCCGCGCAGCAGGCCGCCCATGCGAACGAAGGGCAGCCCGTCGACATTGCCGTTGAGCAGGACGGCGGCCTTGCCCGACTGGAAGAAATCCACCGCCTCTTTCGGAGGGAGGATGCGCATTTCCAGCGGCTCGGCGTTCTTGAAAGGATTATCCGCGCTGTCGGGCAAGGCAGGGGCCAGCAGCCTGGGTTCACCGGTGCCGTCGGTATCCAGCACCATCACCTGCGGATTGCCGCGCCCCGTTTGTACGGCCAGTTCCGGCCCGGCGAGCAGATTGAGGAATTCGGGCATCGGTGATTTCAGCCGGATCTCGATCACCCTGCTGGTGCGGGCGTAGATCGCATCGATCGCGTCGAGATCCAGGCCCAGCGCCGTATCGTCCTGAAGGTCGATGGCGTCCGACAGCAGGCGGCGTATATCGTCCGCCGTGATGAGTTCGTCCTCGTCATCGCGCATGATGCGGAGGCGGAAGATGTAGCTGAGGCCGTCGTCCGTCACGATCCAGCTCTCGGCAAGACCGGGGGAGATACGCCCCTCTGCATCGAAATCGACGAGCCCTTCATGCGTGGCGGACGTCAGGGCCGCCCGGGCCGGATCCATGGCGCCGTCGTCGGAAAGCGCCGCGGCGCGGTCGCCCACCAGCACCACGTCGACCGGTGCCGTATTGTCCTGGCCGCACCCCGACAGGGCGGGCGCCATGATAGCCAGAAGATAGAGGGGACGAAGCAGATGGCGGCGCATGCCCCGCGTCCTAGCAAGTTGCGGGCGTGCGGTCAGCCATTGCTTGTATCGGCCGGTCAGCCTTCTTCGTCGCGGTCCGCTGTGTCGGAGACGCCGT
Source organism: Croceicoccus sp. (assembly GCA_029936705.1). Lineage (GTDB taxonomy): Bacteria > Pseudomonadota > Alphaproteobacteria > Sphingomonadales > Sphingomonadaceae > Croceicoccus. The sequence goes on from JAPYSD010000100.1 coordinate 3,974, forward strand.
CCCTGGGGGCTTCGCCTTCGGGCAAGTCGACGTCAGACACTGGAAACTGCACCAGCGATGACTGAATCGTTTCATCGAACGCAATGCCGCAGCGGTCGCCCGCGGCCCAGGCGACATGCCCTGCGACCGCGCCGACGTTACGCAATTCCAGATAGACCCGCGTCCCACGCGAAACCCGCATCGGACCTTCGGCCATGACGCCTGAATCCGATATGTTCCGGAGCTTTACCTCGAAGGGAGGTCCGTCGCGTTCAAGCCTCAGCTCTGCGACGAGGAAGAGCGAGTCGCGGCCATGCCTGCGATTATCCTGGCGGTCGATCATCGCTCATTTCCCTGGGGACTGCGTATCAAAAATCATGAACGGCCCGCACGCCCGCTCATTTCCATACGCAATCAGTAGAGAAAGAGACCTAAGAAAGTCTAAAGCGCATTGGGACTATCCCCAACGACACGAATTTGTACCGCTTCGGGACAATCGGGGCTCGTCCGGTGCCCCGTTTGCCACGATTCGCCGCAGGTCAGTCGTCGCGCGAAATCTTCTCGCGGCGCTCGTGGGCTTCTTGCGCCTCGACCGTCATGGTAGCGATGGGCCGGGCGATCAGGCGGCCAAGGCCGATCGGTTCGCCCGTCACTTCGCAATAGCCATATTCACCTTCGTCGATACGGCGCAGCGCCGACTCGATCTTGGCGATCAGCTTGCGCTGGCGGTCGCGGGTACGCAGTTCGATGCCCCAGTCGGTCTCGCTCGAAGCGCGATCGTTCAGATCGGGTTCGCGAATCGGGCCTTCCTGCAAATTCTGCAGGGTTCCCGCCGAAACGTCGAGAATGGACTGCTTCCATTCGGTGAGCAGCCTGCGGAAGAAATCCTGCTGCTGCGTGTTCATGTAAGGCTCGTCAGCGCTGGGCAGATAATCACCCGCCAACGCGTTGCGAGCCACAGCAAGGTCGTCAATCTCGCTTCCGGTCGCCAGGCTTATGCTTGTTGCCATCCACACCTCCAAATGTCGCCACGGCCCTCATGGGCGACAAATGTGAAACCCCGATGCGCGGCCCTATAAATGCCCGGCTATTGCGGCACAAGCGCGCATTGCGGTTCTTTGTTACCCGTGCACAGATTAAGCATTCCGGAACGGGCCGATCATTCCCGGTTTATCCGCCAGAAAGCGGCTCGGAACATCGTTAACGGCTTGTTGACCGACGTCGGACACACTGGCCTTGGCGGCGCCATCAGGGGAAGGCGCCGGAAAACGGGGGTTTATCATGGGTTATCCAGTTCAGCAGGAATTCCGCAGCGCGGTGCCGTTCAAATCGGGCACGCACGATTATCTCGACATCTATCGGGCGCTGGCGGATTCGGGGGACGATCATGCCATGTTCGAACTGGGTTGCGCCTATTCGACCGGCAGTCACGGGCTGCCCTGTGACATGATCGAGGCGCATAAATGGTTCAACCTTGCCGCGGCGAACGGCCATGACGACGCACCGCACTGCCGCAGCGAGGTCGCGGGGGAAATGACGGCGCGCGAAATCGCCGAAGCGCAGCGCGGTGCCCGTGCATGGCTGCGCACGCATGCAAGGCTGAACGCCTGAGGGCCGATTAGCCCCGCCGGAAGGGCGTCATCGACTGCAGCGCGTCCTGCTGCATGTCCATTCCGGCCCGTTCCTTGTCCAGGTAATCCGCGACGGCGGCGCGAAAGCCTTCGTGCGGGATGAAATGGGCGGAATAGGTCGTCACCGGCTCGTATCCGCGGGCCAGCTTGTGCGATCCCTGGGCCCCCGCTTCGACGCGGCGCAGGCCGCGCGCGATGGCGGCGTCGATGGCCTGGTAATAGCACAGCTCGAAATGCAGGAACGGCCGATCGACGAGCGTTCCCCAATAGCGCCCGTAGAGCGCCTGCGGGCCGGCGAAATTCAGCGCACCGGCAATCGCCACGTCATCCTCGAACGCGAGGATCAGGACGACGTCGTCCTTCATCCGCGATCCGAACTGGTCGAAGGCGTCGCGCGTCAGATAGGGGTGGCCCCATTTGCGCGCGCCCGTATCCTGGTAGAACAGCCAGAACGCGTCCCAATGTTCCGGTTTCAGCGCATCGCCGGACAGATGCTCGATACGCAGTCCCTCGACCGCGCGGGCGCGTTCCTTGCGGATCGCCTTCCGCTTGCGCGAGGCGAGCGTGTCGAGAAAGGCGTCGAAATCCTCGAAATCGCGATTGGTCCAGTGGAACTGGATGTCCTGGCGGATCAGCCATCCCGCGTCCCGGAAGATATCCAGCTGTTCGGGCATGATGAAGGTGGCATGGGCCGAAGAGAGATCTTCGCCCGCGACCAGCGCCTCTGCGCCGCGCAGCATGATGCGCGCGTCATCGTCGTTCTGCGCGAGGACGCGCGGCCCGGTCGCGGGGGTGAACGGGACGGAGATCTGCAGCTTGGGATAATAGCTGCCGCCGGCCCGCTCCCACGCGTCGGCCCAGCTGTGATCGAATACATATTCGCCCTGGCTGTGCGATTTCAGATAGGCCGGCAGGGCCGCGCGCGGCGGCGCGATGCCGTCGCCCAGCACGAGCGGCGCGGGTGCCCAGCCGGTGCCCGGACCCACGCTGCCCGACTGTTCCATGATGTCGAGGAAGCGGTGGCTGGTGAACGGATTGCCATCGGGGTTCAGCGCGTCCCAGTCCGCTTCGGGAATGGTGCCGACCGATCCGGCCAGGCGAATGGCAAGATCGCCCTCGCTCATGGCAGTCCCGCACCTTCGGCGATCGGGGCGTCGACATGGATCGCCGCGCGCGCGGCCAGGCCGGGGCTGCGGATCGTCCAGCTCAGCACGGGCAGACCCCGCGCACGCAGGCTGGCAATCCGGGGGTCGGGAAAATCGGCGATGTCACAAGCGATGAAATCGGGATCGAGGCGCCGGATCGCAAGACCCCGCCAGCTGGCAAAGCCCCCTCGCCCGCCGCTGTGCCGCCATTCCCGGCGTCCGATCACCATGCCCACAGGCCAGCGTCGCGTACGACGTTTGAGCCAGCGCACGATGTCGGGATCGAAGCTCATCAGCGCCGCCGGTCCGCGATAGGCAGTGACCGCGCTTTGAACCGCGCGGACGAGCGGACGCCAATCCACGTCGCTGCGCGATTTCAATTCGATCAGGATCGGCACCCTGCCCGACACCAGCCGCAACATGGACTCCAGCGTCGGGATCGTGCCGCCTTGCCGGTAGAGTTCGATCCGCTGCAGATCCGCGGCGCAGCGTTCGCGGACGGGGCCCTGCGCATCCGTCAGCCGGTCGAGCGTCCCGTCGTGAAAGACCATCGCCCGGCCATCGCAGCTTTGCTGCACGTCGCATTCGATGCCGTAACCGGCGGCCATCGCCGCGCGAAACGCGGGCAGCGAGTTTTCGAGCGCGCCATCGGGGCCATGCAGCCCGCGATGCGCGTAAGTCCATTCGGAAAGCCAGGAGGGAGCGAGCGCCCCCATCGATCAGGCAGGCCTGACAGCGAGGATCGCGTCCACCTCGACCGCGGCGCCCAGCGGCAGGACCGGCACGCCGACCGCGCTGCGCGCATGGCGGCCTGTTTCGCCGAACACGGCCATCATCAGGTCGGACGCGCCGTTCACGACCTTGGGCTGGTCGATGAACTCGCCCGCCGAATTGACGAAGCCGCCCAGCTTGACCACGCGCTCGATCCGCTCGAGCGTTCCCAGCGCCGCTTTGGCCTGCGCCAGGATCATGATCCCGCACGCGCGCGCCGCCGCAATGCCGTCGTCCAACGTCACGCTTTCACCCAGCCGCCCTTTGACCAGCTGGCCGTCGATGAAAGGGAGCTGGCCCGAGATGTGAAGCAGCCCGCCATGTTCGACAGCAGCCACATAGCTTGCGACCGGAGCCGCCGGTTCGGGCAGGGTGATCCCCATTTCCGACAGGCGCTTGTCGATGCTCTTCACGCTCATGAATGCTCCTTGATACGGTCCAGCAGCCACGGAAGGGCCTGCTTCCAGTTGTCGATGCGCGCGTGGGCGTGACCTGCCGTGAACGCGCAAGTGGTGTGTTCCGCCACCTCCGGCTCTCCGACGAAGTGCAGCCGGGTCACGTGCGGCGCTTCTTCCGCGACCGAACCATGATGGACGGCCAGGTCGTCGATGAAGAAGGTGGGACGCAGATTGCCCTGCGAATCGCGGCCGCGTTCTTCGACGATGCGCGCCAAGGCCGGACCCTTTGGTCCCTGGTTGGTATAGACAGGGAGGTCGATACCGAAGGTCGCGAGCTGGCGGATGCGATCCTCGCGCCGCTCGTCGTTCAGATTGGTGAGGACGACAACCTCGGCATGCCGGCTCAGCGTGCGGATCGCCTCGATCGCGCCGGGCACCTCGTCCTGCCGGTGCATCTCGGCATCGAAGAAGCCGCCGAGGAGAGTCCAGACCTCCTCCTGCTCGAGCGTGCGGCCGTCGCCATGACGCAGCGCGCCGCTGAAATCGCTGCTGACGTTCATGGTGATCGCGTGGTCTTCCGCCAGCCAGCTGCGGAAATGATGGACCATGCGCAGCAGCACTTCGTCGCAATCGGTGATGACCAGGGGCCTGTCGGAATCGTTTTGGGGCATGGCAGCGCCTCTACATCCCGTCAGGGGGCGGGGCCAGCTGATTGCGCGCCGCGACGATGGTTTCGGGTGACAGGTCGAGCGCTTCGGACGCCGACAGCAGGTCCCGTTCGTTGTTCGCGAGGAAATCGAGGATCGAGGCCAGAACCGACGGATCGTCCAGCGCATGGCGCAGGTGATCGGGCTCGAGCCCCGTGAGCGACAGCAGCCGCTGGGCCAGATCTTCTTCCTGCAGCACCCATGAAAGTGCCATCAGCGCCACAGTATTCGCTTCGGGTTCCGATGATTCTCTGATTGGGATTGTCAAACGCCGCCTGCCGGTTTTACACAAGGCCCGCGGATCAGGTGGGCTTCAAACGATCCGCGGGGGATTGAAATTGGCATTACGGGTTCTGGTTGTCGAAGACAACGATCTCAACCGAAAGCTTTTCTGCGACCTGCTCAAGGCTCATGGCTTTGCGGTAGAGCCGGTTGCCGATGGCCTTGCCGCCATCGACCAGGCCATCGCCTTTCAGCCCGACCTGATTATCATGGATATCC
>JAPYSD010000101.1 GCA_029936705.1 Croceicoccus sp.
ACCTTCAGCCGTCCGGCCGCGTCGCTTTCGTCGATCTCGAACACCGGCAGGTCGGCGCGGGTGGCCGACTGGAACGCCTTGCGCCCGGTGATCGACGCGTCGAACTCGGCCAGCGCGCCCGCCAGCGGCAGGACCTTGCGGATCTCGCAGCAGCCGTCGGGATCATAGGACCAGCGCAGCCCGCTTTCGTCCTTGGCGGCCAGCGCGGCGGGATCGGGGCGCAGGTTGACGACGCCCGTCAGCCCCAGCGTGCCGATCAGCGTGTCGCGATACGCCAGCGTTTCGGGAAAATGCTTGCCGGTTTCCAGGAACAGCACGGTCGCCCCCGGATCGACGCGCGAGGCGAGGTGCAGCAGCACCGCGCTTTCCGCGCCAAAGCTCGAGACGAGCGCGACCTTGCCCGCGACGCCGTCGATCAGCACGGCGCGCAGGATGTCCTCGGCGCTCGCCTGCGCATAGCGCGCGTTGAGGGCGGCGGCATCGGCGCGGGTAAAGCGCGCGCCGGTGTCGATGCGATCTATCGAACGTGCAGCCTCAGCCATCGGCACCGGCATTGTCGTTCCGGCCATGCCGCAGGTCCCAGATGGGCACGCGGGCATCGGTCGTCTTCTGATAGACATGGTCCCAGCGGCTGAAGGCGGCCTCGACGTCGGCCTCGTTCATCGGCTTGTCCGGCTGGAACGCGTCGAAGCCGCAGCGGCGCATATAGGCCAGCTGGTCCACCGCCACGTCGCCCACGGCGCGAATCTCGCCGCTGTAACCGGCCTCGCGCAGGATCTGCGCCGCCGAATAGCCGCGCCCATCGGTAAAGCTGGGAAAATTGATCTCCACCCGCGTCACGTGATCGAGGTGCGGCAGAAGCTCGCGCGTGTCGTCGCCCGGCTCTATCCGCACGGCGCCTGCGTTGGACTGCCCGGCAAAGGAATCCACCGTAACGGCGGGCGCTTCGCTGGTCGCGTCGTCCCGCAGGCGGACCAGTTCGGTGAAAGTCGTGTCAGTCATAAAGAGCCTCCTTGAACGGGGCCATGCCGATCCGGCGATAGGTGTCGAGGAAACGCTCGCCCTCGGTCCGCTGCGCGAGATAGACGTCGGTCACGGTCTCGACCGCGCCCACGATGCCGTCCTCGTCGAAACCGGGACCGGTGATCTTGGCCAGCGAGGTGTCCTCCGCCTCGGAACCGCCCAGCAGCAGCTGGTAATTCTCGGTGCCTTTGCGGTCGACGCCCAGGATGCCGATGTGGCCCGCGTGGTGATGCCCGCAGGCATTGATGCAGCCCGAGATCTTCAGCTTCAGCTGGCCCAGTTCCTTGCCCTTGCCATTCGCGGCGAAACGCTCGGAAATCTTCTGCGCGACCGGGATCGAGCGCGCATTGGCCAGGCTGCAATAATCGAGGCCGGGGCAGGCGATGATATCGTCGATCTGGTCGAGGTTCGGCGTTGACAGCCCCGCCGCGTCCAGCCGCGCGAACAGCGCGGGCAGGTCGGCGATCTTCACATGCGGCAGCACGATGTTCTGCGTGTGCATCACGCGGCACTCGTCAAAGCTGAACTCGGTGGCAAGATCGGCCATCAGGTGCATCTGTTCGGTGCTGGCATCGCCGGGGATGCCGCCGACGGGCTTCAGCGAGATGACCGCGCTGACATAGCCCGGCGCCTTGTGCGGGTGCGTGTTGCGGTCGACCCACAGGGCGAAGTCGGGATCGCTGCGATCGACGTCGGCGGACAGCCCGGTCTCGAACGCGGGATCCTCGAAATAGGTGCGGATGCGCTCAAGCTCGGCAAAGGGCGGTTCGACGCCCTGTTCCAGCATGTGCGCGTATTCCTCCTCGACCTGGCGGGTGTATTCCTCCGCGCCCAGCTCGTGCACCAGGATCTTGATCCGCGCCTTGTACTTGTTGTCGCGCCGGCCATAGCGGTTGTACACGCGCAGGCACGCCTCGGCATAGGTGATCAGCCGGTCGAGCGGCACGAATTCGTTGATGCACGGCGCGATCATCGGGGTGCGGCCCATGCCGCCGCCGACATAGAACGCCGCGCCCAGCTCGCCCGCGTCATTGCGAACGATCTGGATGCCGATGTCGTGCAGGCGCATCGCCGCGCGATCGGTATCGCTCGCGATCACGCAGATCTTGAACTTGCGCGGCAGATAGCTGAACTCCGGATGGAAGCTCGACCACTGGCGCATCAGCTCGGCATAGGGGCGCGGATCGATCAGCTCGTCCGCCGCAGCGCCCGCGAAATGGTCGGAGCTGATGTTGCGGATGCAATTGCCGCTGGTCTGGATCGCGTGCATCTCGACCTTGGCCAGGTCGGCCAGGATCTCGGGCGCGTCCTCCAGCTTGATCCAGTTGTACTGGATGTTCTGGCGCGTAGTGAAATGGCCGTATCCACGATCGTATTTCTCGGCAATGTCGGCCAGCGCATGCATCTGCGCGCCGGACAGCGTGCCATAGGGCACCGCGACGCGCAGCATATAGGCGTGCAGCTGCAGATAGAGCCCGTTCATCAACCGCAGCGGGCGGAACTTTTCCTCCGGCAGCTCGCCCGACAGGCGGCGGCGGGTCTGGTCGCGGAATTCCTCGACGCGGGTGTCGACCATCTGCTGGTCGTATTGGTCATACTTGTACATGTCAGATTACCCAGTTGCCGGCGGTCGGATCGGCGGGTTTGAGAGTGAGGTCGAGGCGCACCGTCGGGCCCAGCGCGCGGATGCGCTCCTTGATGTGCGAGGGGCGCACGCCGTCGCCATCCTTTTCGGCATCGACAGCATAGGGCACGTTGACGCGGCGCTCGGCTTCCTCGCGCGCGGCGATCTCGTCCGCGCGGTCGCCCACGTCGACCGCGTCGTTCACGTGGAGCGACCAGTCGTTACCGGTCCACCAGATGACCTCTCCGGTCTTGAGGTCGTTGCCTGTCAGGATCTTCATGAGTGTGCTTCCATCGCAATTTGCGCAATCGCCGCATCGGGTTCGCGCGTGACTTCGCCGATCACGATCAGCGCGGGGCTGCGCACTTCGTTGTCGGCCACGATATCGGGAAGGCCCGCCAGCACGCCGCGCAGCACGCGCATGCCGGGAAGCGAGGCCCGCTCCACCACGGCGACGGCGCTGTCCGGGGCAAGCCCGTCTTCCATCAGTTTCTCGGAAATCTGGGCGGCGGTGGCGACGCCCATGTAGATCACCAGCGTGCGGCCCACGCCCGCCAGGCCCGACCAGTCCTGCTCGGACAGACCCTTGCACTGGCCCGCGACAAAGCTGACGATACTGGCATGGTCGCGGTGGGTCAGCGGGATTTCGGCCAGCGAGGCGGCGGCCTGCGCGGCGGAGATGCCCGGCACGATCTGGACCGCAACGCCCGCGGCGCGGCAGGCCTCGGCCTCTTCGCCGCCGCGTCCGAAGATCAGCGGGTCGCCGCCCTTCAGGCGCACGACGTCATTGCCCGCCAGCGCCTCTGCCACCAGCAGCGCGCAGATGTCTTCCTGCTTCATCGTGTGGCGCGCCCGCGACTTCGCGACCGAGATCAGGCGCGCCCCTTCAGGAGCCATCGCCAGGATGTCGGCACCGACCAGCCCGTCATGCACCACCACCGAGGCGCCGGCGATCAGCCGCGCGGCGTGAAGGGTCAGCAGGTCGGGATCGCCCGGCCCCGCACCGACAAGGCTTACCGTCCCGGCATGAGCGGCGGAATTGGTGCTGGAATTGACCATGGCACCCAGATGGTCGCTGCACCGGCCCAGTGCCAGCCAGAATGCCTAAAAGGGGGGGTAGGTCAGCTTTAGCCGCAGCAAAGCGCGCTTATTCAGACAGTTAGGAACCCGAACCGCCGGACTTGTCGATTCTCTGGCCGATCGCTGCGACAAGCTGTTCGAATTGTTCGTTGCTGCGCAGGTTGATGTCGCGCTGCGGGAAGGGAATCTCGATATCGCTTTCCTGGAACAGGTCCCACAGCTTCTTGAGCACCTCGGACCGGATGTTGCCCAGCCCGTTTTCGGGATCGCGGATCCAGCAGTGGATGACGAAATTGACCGAGCTGTCGCCATATTCCGATAGCCAGCACGAGGGCGCGGGCGATTTCAATACGCGCGCACAGCTCGCCGCCGCCTCCAGCATCAGCTTCTCGGCCAGCTTGATGTCGCAATTATAGGACACGCCGACATTCACCTGCATGCGCACGTCGCGGCTGGAATAGGACCAGTTCTCGACCTGGTTGATCATCAGGTTCTCGTTCGGGATCAGATATTCCTTTTCGTCGCGCGTCACGATGGACACGGCGCGAATGCCGATCCGGCGGATCTGGCCGAATGTCTCGTTCCCCGCGGTATCGGACACGGCGATCACGTCGCCCGGCTTGATCGACCGGTCCATCAGCAGGATGATGCCCGCGATCAAATTGCCGAAGGTTTTCTGCAGGCCGAAACCGATGGCCAGGCCGAAAGCGCCGGAAAATACCGCCAGCGCGGTCAGGTCGATGCCCAGTATGTCGATCCCGACCATGATCACCACGGCCCAGACCAGCAGGGTCAGCAGCTTGTCGGCCAGCAGGTGCTGCGTCGCGGAAAGATTGCTGAACTTGTCGAGCGCCTTATGCGCAAGCCGGACGCCAAGCCGCCCGATGACGAAGATGCCCACCAGCACCAGCACGACCAGTATCGCCGTCCAGACGGAAAAGCGCGTATCGCCGATCGTCACGCCCCAGCTGTCCAGCTTGTCGATCACCCCGCCCAGGGTCATCGAATGCTCCTGCAGGGCTTCCTTGATCTGCTCCGCCCCCTCGATCGGGCCGTCGGCCGCACCCGGATCGGGGGCTGGCGGCGGGGGAACGTCGGTGGGCGGCGATTCGGCCGGAGCCGTATCGGCGGGATCGGAGCCGCTGAGCGCCGCCGCGAGATCGCCGGAGCCGCCATCGCCCCCGCTCATCGCGGAGGCCAGTATCGCGCTCCATCCGATCATCATCCGCCATTCTCCATCGCGGCAAAGCCCTGGTCGAGATCCGCGATCAGGTCTGCCGGGTCCTCGAGCCCGATGGACAGGCGTACCGCAAAACGGTCGCCCCCGTCCAATCCGGTCCCGTCGGCCTGGCCCGGGCCGTCCGTGGGCGGCCAGCTGCGGACAGAGCGGCATGTGCCGGGATCGACGGGCAGGGCAAGGCTTTCGAACCCGCCCCAGCTATAGCCGATGCCGAACAGGCGCAGCGCATCGATCAGCCGCGCACGCGCCGCGGCGTCGCGGCCCTTCAGCACGAAGGAGAACAGGCCGCAGCCGCCGGTAAAGTCGCGCTTCCACAGATCGTGCCCCGGCGCGCCTTCTAGCATGGGGCACAGCACGGCGGCCACTTCGGGCCGGTCCCGCAGCCAGCGGGCCACCGCCAGCGCGCTCGCGCTTTCCTGCCGCAGCCGCAGGTCCAGCGTGCGCAGGCCGCGAAGCGCCAGCGCGGCATCGTCGGGCGATACCACCTGGCCCAGCTGCTGCGCCGTGCTGCGCAGGCGGCGATACAGCCGCTCGGTGCCCGAGACCGAGCCCATCATCAGGTCGGAATGCCCGCCGACATGCTTGGTCAGCGCGGTGATCACCCCGTCGCATCCGTGGGCAAGCGCAGAAAATCCCGTCGGCCCCGCCCAGGTATTGTCGATCAGCACCGACGCGCCCGCCGCTTTGGCGATGGCGGCCAATGCGGGCACGTCGCAGATTTCCATGGTCAGGCTGCCCGGCGCCTCCAGCAGGACGGCGCCGATCCTGCCTTCCTGCGCGCAGATCCGGCGAAAACCGTCGATGTCCAGCGGGTCGAAGAACTCGGGCTTCACGCCGAAATTCTTCATCAGCCCGGTGCCGATATTGCGCGAGGGATCATAGGCATTGTCCGCGATCAGCAACCGGTCGCCCGGTCGCAGCACCGCCAGATAGGCCCCCGTGATCGCCGCCACGCCCGATGGATAGAGCATGGTGCCGAACGCGCCTTGCTCCAGCCCGGTCAGTGCGTCGGCGAGCGCCCATTGCGTCGGCGCGCCGCGGCGGCCGTAGAAGAAGCGCCCGTCCTCGTTCCCGCTTGCCGCCGCTTCCTTGAGCGCGGCGCAATTCTCGTACAGATGGGTGCTGGCCCGCCAGACCGGCGGATTGACCACGCCGCCCGCAAGATCGGGAACGCTGGTCCACTGCCTGCGCCGCCCGGCTTCCACCACGCGGGTCGCGGTGCGGTGCTTCCTGCCATCTGGATCGGTCAAGCTAGCGCGTCCCCGCCGTCTCTCCGGCACCGGCGGGACCGGTGGCCTTGGGCGTGGCGGGATCGCTGCCCCATTCGGACCAGCTGCCGTCGTAAAGCGCCACGTCCTCTTTCCCCATCCGCGCCAGCGCAAGGCTGAGTACCGCCGCCGTCACGCCCGACCCGCACGAGGTGATGACCGGCCGCTCGACATCCACGCCCGCGGCGACGAATTCCGCCTCGATCGCGGCGGGGTCCTTCATCGTGCCGTCCGCCTCGTACAGCATGCCGATGGGCAGGTTGCGCGCGCCGGGGATGTGGCCCGATGCCATGCCGGGGCGCGGTTCGGGCTCTTCCGCCGTAAATCGGCCCGCACCGCGTGCGTCCACGATCTGCTGCTCGCCGCCCAGCGCGTCCAGCACTGCCTGCTTGTCGCGCAGCAGGCCCGGCTGGAGCGAGGCGGTGAAGTTGCCGGTCGCAGGCTCTGCCGTATCGCGCGTCTCGGGCCGTCCTTCGGCCTTCCATTTGGCCAGCCCGCCGTCGAGGACCGAGACCTGCCGCGCCCCGAACAGCGTGAAGAGGTACCAGCCGCGCGCCGCGCTTTTCAGCGGGCTGTCGTCATACAGCACGACATGGCTGTCGTCCGACACGCCCAGCGCGCGCACGTGCTGCTGGAACTGCTCCGCCGTGGGCACCGTGTTGTCGAGCGCGGCGGACGGATCGTTCAGCGAAGCGAGGTCGAGGAACCGCGCCCCCGGAATATGCCCCGCCGCGAATTCGGCCTGGGCATCGCGGCCCGCGGCGGCAAGGTGATAGCTGGCATCGAGCAGGACCAGATCGGCGGAATCGAGCCGTTCGGCCAGCCATGCGGTAGAGACGAGCAATTGAGTCATTGCGCGATGGTAGCCGATGCCATGCACCCCCGCCAAGAGCGCTCTCTTGAGCAGCGCGCCGCAAAGTGCCAAAGCGCCGCCATGTCCGACGATCACGCCCAGTCGCTCCAGCCCGCACCGCTCCATTTGGGGCAGACCAGCTCGCTTCCCGCGTCGCCCGAAGAGGCGGTGCTCGATTACGTGCCGAACCCTCGCGCCGGGTCGCTTTACATGGTGCGGTTCGCTGCGCCCGAGTTCACCTCGCTGTGCCCCGTGACCGGCCAGCCCGATTTCGCGCATCTGGTGATCGATTACGCGCCGGGCGAAACCATCGTCGAATCGAAGTCGCTCAAGCTCTTCCTCGGCTCGTTCCGCAACCATTGCGGTTTTCACGAGGACGTGACCGTCGGCATCGGCCAGCGCCTGTTCGACGAGATGAAACCGGCATGGCTGCGTATCGGCGGTTACTGGTATCCGCGTGGCGGCATCCCCATCGACGTTTTCTGGCAGAGCGGCACCGTGCCCGATGGGCTGTGGGTGCCGGACCAGGGCGTATCCTCCTATCGCGGACGCGGTTGACCGCCTGCCGCAAAGCTGTGGAACGGGGTGCGCCGCGCCCGTTCACCGATTTGACTTAACAGGATTTTCACCACCAATGGTCTAGCGGGTGCCTGTGGGGGCGTGCCCGTGTGGCGCGTCATGTTCGGGCCACGGCCGATCGGATCCGGCCGCTGCTCCCCGGGGGACGCAGGGGGTTGTCATGAATTTGCGTACGAACGGCCGTGCCCGCATGCTGGCGGGGCTGGGCATCGCGCTTGCGGCCGTGATGCAGGCGAATGGCGCACAGGCACGCGACTGCCTGCTCGACACCAATAACGACGGGGTGGCGACGGCCTCTACCGACACCGATGGCGGCGCGGATTCGGCCAATCAGCCCGACCGGCTGGCATGCGGTCCCTATGCCAGCGCCGGTGCCGGCGGCGCGGTATCGCTGGGCGTGTCGACCAATGCGAGCGGCGCCTATTCGCTGGCGGCAGGCTATCTGGCGGCGGCCTACCAGCGCGACGGTATCGCGCTGGGCAACCAGGCACAGGCCAATGCGCGGCAGTCGGTCGTGGTCGGCGCGTTCGCGACGGTCAATGGCACCGGCACCTCGTTCGAGACCGATGCCGGCATAGCCATGGGCTATAGCGCCTATGCCGAGGAAGGGGGCGTCGCGGTCGGGCGCGATGCGGATTCGCGCGGCGGAGTTGCCGTGGGCCGCTTCGCCTTTGCATCGGAAACCACCGCGTCTGCGCTGGGCACGCGCAGCGTGGCCGGAGCCGAATCGGTGGCCGCGGGCGACAAGGCGATCGCCAGTTTCCGCGGCGTCGCCATCGGCAGCTCGGCAGAGGCCTCGATGGCAGGCTCGACCGCCGTCGGCAGCTTTGGCGCCTATGCGAGCACGCAGAGAACCCTGGCGAGCGCGGTCAATTCCACCGCCATCGGCGCAGGCTCGGTCGCGGACAAGGAAAACGCCGTGGCACTGGGCGCGCGGTCGCTGGCCGATGTGGCCAACACGGTCTCGGTCGGCAATGCGGCGCTGAAGCGCAGGATCGTGAACGTGGCGAACGGCGTCAACGCTTCCGATGCGGCGACCGTGGGACAGATGAATACCGCCATCGCCTCCGCCGTGGCGGGGATCGCACCGGCCCCCGCGGCGAACCCGCATATCGCCATCAACACGGCGCTGGCAGGCGCAGGCTCGGCGGGCAGCGAGTCGCTGGCGATCGGCGGCAATGCGCAGGCCGCGGCCAGCAATTCGGTCGCGCTGGGCAGCGGATCGGCGGCGAACCGGGCGAACAGCGTCTCGGTCGGCAGCACGGCAGCGCAGCGGCAGATCGTCAATGTCGCGGCGGGCACGATGGGCACCGACGCGGTCAACCTGAGCCAGATGAACAGCGCGATCGCCACCGCGATCGCCGGCCTGGAACCTGCTGGCGGCGCCGATGCGGCCAGCCCCTACCT